>JBCCFD010000610.1:0-2307 GCA_039029915.1 Chloroflexota bacterium | reverse complement strand
GGGGTCACGGCCGAATTTAATCTCAACATGCTTCGTCATCTGAATCGAGAGCTGGGGGCGAATTTTAATCTTGATGGGTTTGTTCATCAGGCCCATTACGATGCGGAATACGGCCGTATTGAGATGCATCTCATTAGCAAATATTATCAAATCGTTACCATTGATGGCACCAACATTCAGTTCAAACAGGATGAAACCATCTGGACTGAATCCTCATACAAATACAGCTTACCCGAGTTTGAGGCGCTTGCTAACCAGGCCGGCTTCCGGCTTGAAAAAGCTTGGGTCGATGACAACAACCTATTTAGCGTTCAATATTTTGTGTAGCCAAAAAGGAAGAAAAAATGAAACTTATAATTCCAGATAACCTATCTGATGAAGCTAAAATTTTAGTAAATGCCTTGATTGATACCCGTGAGCGAGAGCTTGAGGTACTTGATGGCCTAACTCGTGCCCAGCTTGTTGGTGAGCAAGACCGAAAAATTGAACCTCCAATCTGGGAAATGGGGCATGTTGGCTGGTTTCAGGAGCATTGGATTTTGCGTAATTTAGATAAAACAGAGCCTATCAAGCCTGAAGCGTATCAGCTTTATGATTCATTCAATATCCCAAATAGTGAGCGGTGGGATTTAGCGTTTCCAAGTAAGGAGGAGACGCTGGTTTACATCACGGATGTTTTGCAGCGATGTATTAATCGGCTTGAAAATCGAACTTTGACTGAAGATGATGTGTACTTTTATAAACTAGCCATCAATCATGAGGATATGCACAGCGAAACAATGGTTCATATTCGGCAAACGCTTTCATATCCCAAGCCACTGATTCAAAAAACGCGCACAGCTCTTTTAGACGTGGACCTAAATTTTGAACTCCAAGATGTTTCGGTTCCTGGCGGTACATTTATTCTCGGTGCCACTCGAGATATGCCGTTTGTGCTGGACAATGAGAAGTGGGGACATGAGGTGGAAATACGGCCGTTTAAAATTTACAACACGCCCGTCACAACCGCTCAGTTTGAAGCGTTTGTCAATGATAATGGGTATTTACAATCTCAATTTTGGTCAGAGGAAGGTTGGGCGTGGCGTGAAAAGGCGCAAGCGTCTCAACCACTCTATTGGCGCAAGGAGCAGGACGGCTCTTTTTGTCAGCTGTTATTTGGCGAGTGGGAACCGTTACGGCCGTATCATCCCATGGTCAACGTGAACTTCTACGAAGCGGAAGCATACTGCAAATGGGCGGGACGTCGACTACCCACTGAGGCTGAATGGGAGCTGGCCGCAAGTGGTATCCCTACAGGAGATGGTGCAGGGTTTCAACAGGAAAAGAGATGGTTCCCTTGGGGCAATCAGGCACCAGACCAAGGCACCGCCAATTTAGATTCCGCCGCTTTAGGCCCAATCGACGTTCGTGCCTTACCGGATAGCGATAGCTTATTTGGCTGTCGACAAATGATTGGCAACCTTTGGGAGTGGACGTCTGGCAATTTTGACGCCTACCCAGGTTTTGAAATCGATCCTTACGATACTTATTCAGCTCCCTCATTTGGCCAGCAAAAAGTGCTGCGGGGCGGCTGTTGGGTAACTCGCTCACGCGTTATCCGCAACACGTGGCGCAACTTCTACACCCCCGACCGCAATAACATCTACGCTGGGTTTAGGACCTGTGCCCTCTAACAAAAAATAGGGATTAGGGATTGGGGATTGATGTTTTAAATTTCCCAGTCCCTAATCTCTATTTGACTAGTTTTTCTTACCCAGCAAAAATCGGGAACTGTGACGCTGTTGCAATCACTTCTTTGCGAATTGCCAGAAGCTGCTCATTGGCATCCGCTTTTTTCTGAAAGTTGGCCACAAATTGACGGCGTTCTTTGCGCACTTCTGGCAGTTTGTGATCTTTAACGATCTCGATGACCTGAGCAATCCAATCCGCAATCTTCACCATCTCGGCTTCCTTCATGCCGCGCGTGGTGATGAGCGGTGTCCCAATGCGGATGCCAGATGGGTAGAACGGTGAGCAGGGTTCGTCTGGAACCGTATTTCGATTGGCGTACATGCCGGCCACATCCATAGCATAAGCCACCTGCGTGCCTAGGCCATCGCTGTAATTGGTCAAATCAATCAACATCAAATGATTTTCAGTCCCATCACCAACCAATTTAACCCCGCGTTCCATGAGGGTCGATGCTAAAACATCTGCATTTTTACGCACCTGACTGGCGTAGGTTTTAAAGCTGGGGGATGTGGCTTCAGCGGCTGCAATGGCAATACCTGCCGTAATGGCGTTGTGTGGACCTCCCTGCAAACCAGG
>JBCCFD010000609.1:0-2511 GCA_039029915.1 Chloroflexota bacterium | reverse complement strand
TTTGTAACTCTTGTAGGATTTCCTTTTATCTATGCGGCAGCCGGTGGCATTGCGGATGATGACGGGGTTATGACCTTGCTTGATTATTTTAATTACAGCTTTGCCACGTTTACGACGTTAGGATTTGAGCAATTTTCGGCTGAAACTCCACTTGCTCAAACGGTATCAAGCATTGAAGGGGTGCTCGGCGTCTCAATCCTAGCTTTGTTGATGTTTGTGCTGGGTAATCGAATCAGTCGCGCTTAGAAAGGATTGTAGATGGAACAAGAAGGGGTTATCAAGTTTAAGCTTGATTTTGAACAAACAAACGCTTTGCCTGCTGACAATATCGCTGAATTAAACGCTTGGCGGGATGTGATGGTCCAGCTACAGATGATCGGGCAGACACCAATGCGGTATGATAATTATGGCTTTGGCAATATCAGTCGGCGGTTGCATCCGCGCGAGAAGCCCAGATATGCTCATCCATTTGTGATTACGGGTACTCAGACAGGCGGACTTGAGCGTTTAACGGCAGTTCACTACGCTATAATTCTTGACTGTTTTCCAGAAGAAAACCGCGTTGTGGCGGAAGGTCCGATGAAACCCTCCTCAGAATCCATGACTCACGGCATGATTTATGCTCAAAACCGAGAGATTAACTGGGTGATGCATGCCCATGAGCCTATTATTTGGCGGCACGCCGAAGCGTTGGGCATCCCCGTTACGGCACCCACCGTCAGCTACGGTTCGCCGGAGATGTCGGCTGAGGTAGTGCGCTTGTTTGCAGAAACGGCCGTTTATCAAAGAGGCATCTTCACGATGGCAGGTCACGATGATGGTGTTGTCACCTTCGGCAAAACTGCTGAGGAAGCCGGTCAGAATTTGCTCAATTATTTAGCGAAGGGGTATGTAATTGAGGCTAGAGATTAGGGACTGGGGATTAGGAAATTGATAGTCCGTCGGAGACCCCTATTTACTGAATTATCCAATAACGAATCATAAAAAAACTTGCAAATTTAAAGGATTAAACATGATACACATTGAAACACCTCTGCTGCATTCGGCACTATTGTCGGCTAAGAGCGGGACAAACATCTGGTTAAAAATGGATGCGCTGCAGCCTACCGCTTCGTTTAAAGCGCGAGGCGTTGGTTTTGCCTGCACCAAGTATGTGGCAGACGGTGCGACTTTGCTCGTTTCATCCTCAGGCGGTAATGCCGGGCTGGCAGTGGCTTACTCAAGTCGCCAGCTTGGTGTCCCCGCTACGATTGTTGTTCCCAAAGTGACTCCTAAGCGAGCCATTCAGCTGATGCGAGCGGAAGGGGCCTCCGTTGAAGTGGCGGGCGAAAGCTGGTTAGAGGCGCATTCAAAAGCACTCAAACTGGCCGAGGAGCCAAACAGCGCCTACATCCATCCCTTTGATGATCCCTATGTTTGGGAGGGGCATTCAACTTTGGCAGATGAGTTCGTCCAGTCCGGTGTGCCGTTTGATGGCGTCATTTTGTCTGTCGGAGGAGGAGGCATGCTTTCTGGCGTGGTGATGGGTTTAAAGCGACATGGGCTTAATGTGCCGATTTTGGCAATGGAGACCATTGGGGCAGATTCGTACAACACGGCCGTTACCACCAACGAGCACGTCACCCTGCCAGAAATCACCAGCCTGGCCAATACGCTGGGAGCCAAGCAGGTTGCTGCCAAAGCATTTGAGCTATACGAAGACCATCCTATCGTTTCAGACGTCGTGTCAGACAAAACGGCCGTTCAAGCATGCGTCGACTTTTTAGATGATCATCGCGTTTTGGTTGAACCAGCCTGTGGTGCTACATTATCGGCCGTTTATGAACGCAATGCGTTTTTGAATGGCAAGAAGAACGTGATTGTTGTTGTTTGTGGTGGAGCTGGAATTACGCAAGAAACGTTACGAAAGTTCGTTAAAATGACATCTTAAGCAAATCAAAAAAATAAATACGCTTCGGTCAAAGGGATGTGTTAATTGCTAATTTTTACCCGAATCAGATCAGAACTAAAGTTCCATAAAATGTCGATTAATATGTTTAGTTTTATTATATTTGGTTTTATAAAGACTAAACTAGATTGATATTGGGTAAATTATAGGCTTTATTTGGGCTGTTTCGGCACTGTTTGTAGAATAGATGTTCTTATTTTGCCATATTTAGGTAAAATAACAAGATGAAAAAAATAATTCCCCCTACCCTCGAAAGTGACCGACTAATTTTACGGCCGTTATCCCCAGCCGATGCGGCTGATTTGTACCCGATGTTTGCAGATGGCCGAACCATGCGCTTCATGCCTACTCTACCTCATGCAACAGTTCACGACACCGAAGATCTCATTAAGCGTGAATTGGCCAACGTGCAGGCGGTTCATTGGGCGATCCTGCTTAAATCTGAAGGTAAGGCGATGGGGATGATCAATTATTTAGGGGGTACAGCCATTCCGGGTTTAGGCTACATTATCAATCGAGACTATTGGGGGCAAGGCATCACTGTTGAGGCTGGCAAGCTGGCA
>JBCCFD010000608.1:0-2552 GCA_039029915.1 Chloroflexota bacterium | reverse complement strand
CTTGTGGTAGCCTTCTTTGTGTTTGGCTTAGGTCAAGCGACCTTCCATGCGCAATCTACGAATCTGATTACGACGGCTTTTCCAACGGCAAAAGGGCGCGCCATGGGGATTCACGGGATTGGCGGCTCGATTGGTAATTTTACTGCCCCAATCCTAATTACTTTTTTAATTGGTTTAACGAGCTGGCGCAACGCAACGCTGATGCTGACCCTTCCGGCCTTACTCGTGTTTATCCTATTAGGATTTTGGTTGACTGAACCGCCTCGACCCAAAAAAGTCGATGAAAAGAAGTTCTCTTTTTCAGCACACTTGTTATTTCTAGCGCTTAATTTTGGCCTAATTTATATGGTTTACGTTGGATTCCTCACCTTTTTACCGACTTATCTCGTTGAGAATGGGGCCACCTTAGAGCAAGCTGGCCGCATATCAGCATTTATGCTGTTTGTCGGTTTTTTTGCGCAACCGTTAGGTGGCTTGATCTACGATAAATTAGGCGGTCGATTTTTGTTTGGGGCCAGCTCACTGTTGGCCAGTTTAGGGCTTTTTTTGTTTACAAGCGGGACCTTTTTGCCTGTTGTGGTGACGATTGCGCTCATTGGTGTGGCTGCAACAGCCACATTTCCAGTGACATTGGCCATGGCCAGTGAGATTGCAAAAGGGAACAATGTGGGTGCCAGTGTGGGGTTTGTCTTTGGCGTTTCTGGCGTGCTGTCATCATTTGCACCAGCATTAACTGGATACACGGCCGATTCCCTCGGCTTGCTCCAATCATTTCGGCTCTTAATTGTGCTGGCCGGTTTGGCGTTTGTCGTGGCGTTTTTTCTACCGAAGCAGAAGTTAGAGGCTTAGGGCTCATCCATTTATAACTGATGGAATTACGGATAAGCTTCAAAGGTGCGCTGCGCCGTTTATGGCCAAAGTTGTTTTTGAAGGCTCCCTTGCGTCATTGTCCTTATGCTAACCAAACATTATTGTGCCCCTGATTGATTGAAATGCCGAACGGTTGCAGATAGGTTCTGTACTCATCTAAAGTGATAAACCCAACGCATGGATAAGCTCCCGGCTCAAAAGGAAAGCCATCTAAAATTTTACGACTGAGCAAGACGGCGGGGGCGGTGGGAATGCGGGGGCCATTACTGGGTGCAACAAATGCGATGGCGCGCTGTTCTCCCTGATGGTCAGTGACCCAAACGGCACAGCATCCCGCGAGCGTGCCAAATGATTTAAAAAGCTGGCTGAGTGTTACGAGCGGTTTGGATAAACGAGGAAGATTAACAGAAGGCCAAACCTGCTTCAATTGCCCAAGCAAAGCAATCGCATAATTAAATAGCGTTATCTCAACGCCAGCTTTAAACATGACGCTGCTGGCGTCAAAACGCTTAGGAAATAGCTGTAAATCAGGCACATCACAAAGCTGAACTCGCCGTTTGCCGACGGGGGCTGGAAAGTTGACAAATTGACCTTGGCTCCAGCCGTTAACTGTTTGCCACCTCTGATTTTGCCAAACCTTTACCGGAACCCCAACATAAGAAAGGATTGAGGCGATAGTAGAAACCCCCGCTGGGTTTTTGTTACCTGCGTTGAGCGCGATTTCGATCGATTGAATTTGTGGCATCTGTTTTTGTAGTTCGATAACGGCGGCCGAAGTGACAGCGGGTGTTGTGCTTGCGCCGACACAGACAAACAGGTTTTTGCGTTGGGCTGCCTGATGTAGCTTTGAAATATTTGCCACGTAGTTACGGCCGTCTCCCAAATCAATATAGTGACAGCCTAAACGAATGGTTGTTTCAGGGATAGTGTAGTCGCTAGCCTGAAATGGACCAGCCGCATTAATGACGAGGTATGCATCGGTAAAAGCTTGCTCAAGAGAGCTAATATTTTGGGAATCGCATTGAACAAATTCTGCTCCAATCGAACGGGCAAAAGGTTGCCCAACTTTACGGTTTCGTCCGGCAACAAAAATTTGGGCGGTAGAGGAAACGAGTTCTTGAGAGATTAGGCTTCCAAAAGAACCATAGCCTCCTAAGATGACAACTTTCTTTTTGCTTGTATTTTCCACTTGAGCACCTTCATTCAACGAAGTCAACACATTCTCATATCATTAGCAAGCTATTCTAAATGATATGATTATTGAACGAAGACATAATAGTGTAAAGAGTCACTTCATGGACTGCCGCTGATCACTTTCGTTAAATTAAGCCAAAACATTCTCGCGCAAAATAGCGAGTTGGCCTAGGTGATACGATTCGTGAACAATGACATAGAACTGCAAATAATCACCAAGCGTTGTGCCTCGGATTGATTTATACGGTTCATCTAGCCTTTCAAGCGGTAAAGCTTCAAACGTGCTTTTTATCCGTCTGGTTGATTCATCAAATCGTTTGAGCAACCTAGCAAACGAAATCGCTTTGGTGCTGTCCGTTAAGATGTTAAAAGTATCCAGCATCCTAGGCGCATGCATTTTCTCGGCGTCGATTTTCTCGCTCGCGATGCCGTCGGCGGCGATGTCCTCGTCTGCCACGACGCCTGCGTTTACCCCGCAGAGGTTCGTG
>JBCCFD010000607.1:0-2578 GCA_039029915.1 Chloroflexota bacterium | reverse complement strand
TGATGATATGAGCCATTAATTGCTCATCCGTTAAATCGGTTAGTTCCATTTTCTAATAGTGAATACGCAAGATAATCAAATTTGCATCTGTAGTGATATTAATTAAAGAGTGTTAAGAACGCAAAAAGCGCAAAGATGAGTGCCACTTTGCGCTTTTTGTATTTTGTAATGAATTGAGAATTTAGGCAGCCATGCGGTTGAGAGTGACTTCAGCGAGTGCCTTTTCGAACTTTGCTAGCCCTTCTTCAATGATTTCAGGGGTCGTGTTTAAAGGTGGAATGAAGCGTAGCGTGCTTTCACCACAGGGGAGGGTTAATAAGCCATGTTGGAAAGCGACTTGAATGAGCTCATCTCTTAAGTCGTGATCATACTCACGCGTGTTGGGGTCTTTGATGATTTCGATTCCCACCATCAAGCCTCGTCCTCTGACGTCCCCCATTTGGGGATAGTTGGCCTGCATTTTTTGAAGACGCTCTACAATATGATTCCCCATCCGAGCTGCATGAGGAAGCAGATTCTCTTCTTCGATAACTTCAAGCGTCGCATTGGCAGCCGCCATAGCGACTGGATTACCGCCAAAGGTTGAGCCATGTGCTCCAGGCTTCCAAGTCATGATTGATTCTCGGGCCATAATGCCCCCAAGTGGCATCCCGCTCGCAATGCCTTTAGCAAAACAAACGATATCTGGTTCAACGTCGTCGTGCTCAATTGCCCACCACTTCCCGGTTCGGCCCACACCTGATTGAACCTCATCAGCAATAAGCAAGATGCCGTATTTGTCGCACAGCTGGCGTAACGCTGGGACAAAATCGGCCGGTGGCACAATGTAGCCACCTTCACCTTGAACGGCTTCTACTAAAATACCGGCCACGTCGCTAGGATCAACCTTAACGCGAAACAGATCGTTTTCAATATAGTCAATGATTGCTTGCCCCCCTTCGCCCACTAAGCGCGGGCGGTATGGGTTTGGATAAGGGACATGATGGACAGTTAAAGCGTTTGGATAGTGGGCTGATTGAACTGATTTAGAGGCTGTAAACGAAAGGGAGCCCATGGTACGGCCGTGAAATCCACCGAGAAAACTTATAAATTGGGTGCGTCCGGTGTGGTACATCGCCAGCTTAGCGGCTGCCTCAACCGCTTCGGTGCCTGAGTTGCCAAAATAAAAGCGAGGCGTACCAGACATGGGGGCAATTTTTTCGAGCTCTTCGGCCAGCTCAACGGCTGATGGGTAGTAAAAGTCGCTCAGGCAAATGTGCCAAAACTTGTCAACCTGTTCCCGAACGGCTTCGACAACGCGTGGATGACGATGCCCTACATTCATGACGCCAATACCGGCCATAAAGTCGATATATCTACGGCCGTCTACATCCCAAAGCAGACTACCTTCAGCTTTTTCCACCACAAGCGGATACTCACGCGTATACGAAGATGACATAAGCCGTTCATCCCGTTCGATCCAATTCTTAGCATTTGCACCTATTGTAAAATTGTCCATAATGAGCCTCCAAATGTGACTGTAAATTCAAAAATAATTTGGGTTAAGTTGTGAATTTAACCAAAAAATTGCATAATATGTCCGAATTGTGCGATAACATTTATATTTAGTCAATGGCAGAATCGCCACCCACTTTAGGAAACGTTTTATGGTTAATCTTGATGATCTCGATTTGAAAATTTTAGCAATGCTGCAGAAAGACGGCCGGGCGGCTCATTCTGAAATTGCCCGACAATTAGGTGTAGGACACACGCGTGTACGGGACCACGTCATGCGTATGGAAGAGATGGGGGTGATCACCGGATATCGCGTCGTTGTGGATCCTTCAGTTCTGGGATTTAACATCCAGTGTATGATTCATGTCGAGGTTGATCAGCAGGAAGATTACGATGAATTTGTGAAACAGCTTCTAGAAATGGAGGAGGTTGTTGAGATTACAAATATCACGGGCGAATATGATTGCATCGTTCGGGTCTGGTTGACGGATACTGACCATTTACGCCAGTTTTTGTATGAACGTCTCAGCAAAATGCCTGCTCATAAAAGCACCATCTCAAATCTTGTGCTTAATCGGGTTCGTCGCCCGATCAGCTTGCAAAGCCGCTTAGCCAACGGAAAATAGGGCAATTTACAATTTACGATTGTCGATTTACGAATCATAATTTTGTTGGGAGAATAATCTAAAAATTTCCGTTCTGATGTGTTGCAACGGCCGTATCCAATTGATATACTTTCTCGACGCAAATATTTAAAATTTTCAGACAAAAAGAAGCTAATCATTGGCTTTTAAAAATAAGACCCAAGGTTGAAAAACGCGAGATTAATAAGCTCTCCTCCTTGTCAGGATCGAGAGCTTTTTTATTGACATTGGTGCATTAAATTTCCTAGTCTCACAAACTCTAATCAACCAATCAACCAATTCACCAACTGATAATCGTAAATCGAAATGAGGTTTCGTTATGACAGAAATGCCCAAAGCATATGATTTTAATAGCACCGAAAAACGTTTGTATCAATGGTGGGAAGAAAACGGCTGGTTTAAGCCCGAGGCGCGGCCTGCTGATGCGAAGCCATTTACTA
>JBCCFD010000606.1:0-2620 GCA_039029915.1 Chloroflexota bacterium | reverse complement strand
CAGACAAGTCTTCGTACTATTGTAGAAAACTAAGGAGTAGGCGATGACAACCGCAAAATTTGTCCCACACACTCAATATAAGGAATATCCAGTAGAGGAAATGGAGGCCCGTTCGGCGGAATTCCTTGAAGAAATTAGAAGACGACGCACCGTTAGAGAGTTTTCAGACCGGCCCGTTCCTCGAAAAATCATTGAAAATTGCCTGCTAGCGGCTGGGACAGCCCCGAGTGGCGCAAATCTACAGCCTTGGCAGTTTGCTATTATTAGCGACCCCGAAATAAAGGCAAAAATTCGGGAGGCAGCCGAGGAAGAGGAACGCTCTTTTTATGAAAGTCGCGCCCCGCAGGAGTGGCTCGACGCATTGGAACCTTTGGGGACTGATGCCAACAAAGAGTTTCTAACGATTGCGCCATATCTGATCGCTATTTTTGCGAAATCTTATGATGTGTTGCCCAATGAAAAACGGGTTCGGAATTATTATGTCAATGAATCAGTTGGCTTGGCAACCGGCACCTTAATCACAGCCCTGCACCATGCGGGCTTAGCTTCGTTAACCCACACCCCAAACCCCATGCGTTTTCTAAACGAAGTGCTTGGTCGACCCGAAAATGAACGTCCGATTATTCTTCTGGTTGTGGGATACCCCGCAGAAGATGCTCAAGTTCCAGTTCACGCCATGGAAAAGAAAGCGTTAGATGAGATTGCCGTCTTTTTCTAATCACTAAGTGCAAACTTATAGGTTAGGACTTACGCACCCTGAGCCTGTCGAAGGGTTAAGAAAGTCACTTCGACAGGCTCAGTGACCGCTATTTGCATAAGTCCTATAGGTAAAAAGCGTATGCAAACAAACTATGATCTAATCATTATTGGCCTTGGCGCCATGGGAAGCGCAGCGTTATATCAAGCGGCCAAGCGCGGCATCTCAGTTTTAGGAATTGACCAATTTACCCCGCCGCACACGTTTGGTTCTTCTCACGGTGATACGCGCGTTACCCGTCTGTCAATTGGCGAGGGCGAAGCCTATATTCCCCTGGTTAATCGCTCCAATGACATTTGGCGGGAGCTAGAAGCTGAGTCAGGGCATTCGCTTTATCACGTCTGCGGCGGCTATGTGATTTATCCACAGGTAGGTGGAGAGGGATATCATGGCAACGTAAATTTTGGAGCCGATACGGCCGTAATCGCTAAAAAGCACGGCATCCCTCACGAAATTCGAACTGCTGATCAAGTTCAGGATCATCTACCGAACATTTTGATGAGCTCAGATGAATTAGGCTACTGGGAACCGGGTGCTGGCGCTCTGCGCGTTGAAAAATGCATTCAAACGCAAATCGAGCTAGCGCAAAAAAAGGGGGCGCACACGCTGTTTAACACCCTTGCTGAAACCGCAGATGAGGCAGGCGGCGCGGTAAAAGTTAAAACAGGCAATGGCACATTTACAGCGAATAAGGTGATATTAACCGCAGGGGCTTGGGTGCCGGACTGGCTTGGTAATCCTCAAAAATCGCTCTTATCCGTCACGCGTCAGGTGATGTACTGGTTTGAAGCTGACTCTTTAGATGAGTGGCTGATAGACAAATTTCCAGTCTTGCTTTGGCAAGGCAAAAAGATTGAAGATTTTTTTGGGGCGTTTCCAACCCCGTTTGATGGGATACAGGGGGTGAAGGTACTGACAGAGCAGTTTATTGAAACCACCCATCCGAACGAGGTTCAGCGCGAGGTGACCCCGGAAGAAATTGAGCATTTTTACGACACGCTACTTAAAAAGAAGTTTGCGGGCGTGAAGCGACACTGCCTAAAAACGGCCGTTTGTCTCTACACCGATACACCCAATGGCCAATTCCTAATTGATTGGCATCCTGAGAATCAGCGTATCCTGCTGGCCTCTCCCTGTTCAGGGCACGGGTTTAAACATTCAGCCGCCGTGGGTGAAGCACTGGTCGAAACGGCCGTTGATGGTAAAAGCAAAATTGATTTATCTTCATTCCAATTTGAGAATTTCTTAAAACCAGCTTCGTGATTGTTGCAGGCTCTCTTGAATCGTTTTAGGGTTACCCTTCGTCGCGAAGGGAGAAGCGTACGGCCGTTTAATATCCAAGAGAATCGGTGGATTGTGTTCAAGCTCTTGAATCGCCCACAAATAAGCCCCCAGCTTCATATTCCCCTCGCCTATTGCGCCTTGATTTGAATCAGACATGCGCAGAAATGCGATTCGTTCGCCTAAGCGTCCCATTTGCCCGGCCCCGTCTTGCTCTTCAATTTGCAGGTCAAAAGTGCCAAGCTCAACTTTAACATTTGGCCTGCCCACTTGCTCAATAAACGTTTCAGCGTCGCCGAGCGTGTTGAGCAAGGTGGTTTCAAAACGATGCGCAACCTTAACCACAATGTTGATGTTTTTAGACACGGCCGTATCGGCCATCTGCTGCACATCGGCCACAAACTGCCTGGCTTGAGCAGTGGTGGTGGGTTCAAACTGAAGCGGATTCGGAATGATAACAAATTGGCAGCGCTGCGCCTGACACCAATTCAATGTCGATTCAAAGTTTTCCGGCATCTGGCCAAACCCATAATCAGCGGCTTCAATACCAAATATCTGAAGCCCATGGAAGTTTAAATTTTT
>JBCCFD010000605.1:0-2703 GCA_039029915.1 Chloroflexota bacterium | reverse complement strand
TTTTACCGCCTTCACAGGGGCCTTCACGACCGCCATCCTCGTTCTTGACCAACAAACCTTTGATCAAATTCGATTTTGGACGGTTGGCTCCGTGGCCGGGCGAGATTGGGAAATCATCGCTTGGATGACACCATTCGTAATTGTGGGCATGATTGGGGCCATGCTAATGAGCCGCCAAATTACCACCATTAGCTTAGGAGAGGACATTGCTCGAGGCTTAGGCCAAAACAGCAATCAGGTGAAGGCCATTTCGGCCGTGATGGTTATTTTGCTGGCCGGAGGCTCCGTTGCTTTAGCTGGTCCTGTTGGCTTTGTTGGCTTGATTATCCCCCACGTCGTGCGCACGGTATGTGGCGTCGATTATCGGTGGATTATCCCGTACAGCGCTGTTGCTGGCGGCATTCTGGTCGTCATTGCAGACAGCGTGGGACGGATCATTCTTCGCCCTCAAGAGGTGCCCATTGGTGTTATGCTTGCCTTTGTGGGTGCCCCATTTTTCATTTATCTAGCAAGATGGAAGGTCAGGTAAGCTTATGAGAGAAGCACCAACCCCTAACTGGCTCACGTTTCGTCCTAAATTCTTACCGATCTCTTTGCGAATCGATAAACGCGTGCCGCTTATCTTAATTGTTCTATTTGTTTTTATATGCTTTTCACTTGTCATTAGCATCAGCTATGGGGAATATAACATTGCCCCCTTTGATGTTGTACGGTCAGTTTTTGGTATCGAAACAAACGATCCCAATCATTTGCTGGTTGTACGCAGTTTCCGACTGCCCCGTATTCTGCTTTCTCTGTTGATTGGGACCGCCTTGGGCGTTTCCGGAGCCATTATGCAGGGCATTACGCGCAATGATTTGGCAGACCCCGGCATTTTAGGCATCAACACAGGGGCTGGCGTTGTCGTGGTTGCCTATATCACCTTTTCAGTTACGCCACAGACTGGCTTAATCCCTTGGTTGGCTTTTGTCGGCGCGTTGGCAACCTCAGCGTTGATTTACAGTTTGTCATGGGTTGGAGGAAGTAGCACCCTGCGCCTCATCTTAGTTGGTGTCGGTGTGGCCGCTTTGGGCGGTGCCCTGATCAGCTTTTTAATTACCCGCATGCAAATCTTTCAAGCGCAACAGGCTTACGTTTGGCTAACGGGTAGCGTTTACGGCAGTACGTGGGAAGATGTGCGCCTCCTCATTAGCTGGCTTGTGGTTTTGCTACCGATTTCGCTCCTATTGGCGCGTCAGCTTAATACGATGAGCCTTGGAGACGAGCTTTCAGTTGGTTTAGGGTTACGTTTAGAGCTAAACAGACTTTTGCTGATAGCCTTGAGCTCAGCTTTGGCGGCCATTTCGGTTACGGTGGCCGGAACGATTGGGTTTGTTGGTTTCGTTTCCCCCCATATTGCCCGACGACTCGTGGGACCTTCTCATGAAGGGTTGCTGATTACGACGGTTTTTACCGGGGGACTTTTAATGGTTGTGGCTGATTTACTGTCTCGCTGGGTGATAGCCCCTAGCGAGCTACCAATTGGGGTCACCACTGCAATTATTGGGGCGCCATACTTTGGCTATCTGCTTTATAAGAGAGGACGTTGATGAACGAGATTAATGCCACGCAACTAACGCTGGCCTACGATAGCAATGTCATTATTGAAAATCTAAGCACCACAATTGTTAGTGGGCAGGTCACTTCATTAGTTGGGCCAAACGGATGTGGTAAATCTACTTTGCTGCGCGGAATGGCGCGGCTTTTACGTCCATCTGCTGGTGAAGTGTTGCTTGATGGCAAGGCAATTCATGAGATGCCAACTAAAGAGTTGGCAAAAATTGTGGGGATTTTGCCCCAAGCCCCGCGAGCACCAGAAGGGTTGACTGTTTATGAGCTAGTGGCTCAGGGACGATACCCTCATCAAGGCTTTTTCCAGCAGTGGACGCCCGAAGATGAGGAAATTGCTCGTGATGCTATTGAGATTACGAACATGGTTGAGTTTGCCGATCGTCCGCTTGATACACTGTCGGGTGGTCAACGGCAGAGAGCGTGGATTGCGATGTCACTGGCTCAAAAGACACCCATTCTGCTGCTGGATGAACCAACCACTTATTTGGATATTGGGTTTCAGTTAGAGGTTATGGAGCTGATTGAAAAGCTGAATCATGAGCGCGGCATGACTATTTTGCTCGTCCTGCATGATTTGAATCAAGCGGCTCGCTACAGCAATCGGATGATTGTGCTGCGAGAAGGCAGTATTGTGGCCGATGGACCACCAACTGAGATTTTAACGGCCGATTTGGTTGCCGATGTTTTTAACGTAAGAGCCAACATTGTTAAGGACCCAGATAGTGGTTCTCCTGTTTGCCTGCCGTATGCGACGGTGCAAGCGATGTTGACGCGTGAGAACTCACCGAAAGCGGTGGAAACGGCCGTTGCTGACTAAGTGACCGTCTAAAAATAAGTTTTCTTTTTAAAAAGCTTAGTACTTTGTTACCAAAGTTTTTAAGTATTCCTTCTCTGGAAGAAGTTTAATTGTCTTTTGTAACGGAATATTAGGTCACTAGAAAAATCACATTGACTCACAAGAGATTCAAACTTCTTTTTGTGACGTACATAAAAAGATGGAGGTACGACTATGGATTGGCAAGCAGTTGATGCAGTAATTAAGGCGCGAAGAACGGATAAGGTATTGGGTGATCTAACAAACCCTGCGCCAGT
>JBCCFD010000604.1:0-2796 GCA_039029915.1 Chloroflexota bacterium | reverse complement strand
TTAAAGCACGCTTCAAACGCAGTGCCATCCATGCCTAGGCCAGCAGCAACCGAGGTGAAATAAGAGTCAATGGTGTCTCCTAAGCCACCCCATTGATTTTGATTGAGAAAAATTGTGTCGTGCATTTCGGCATAAAACCCTTGCTCACCAGCACACCGTGCCGCGACTGATGCATCTCGAGCATCGGGGTGAAGCTCATCAAGCGGAAAATCTTTGATAACGTAAAAAACGAGGCCATCAGCCACCATCGTATTGAGAATGTTGGGCATCGTTTGGGCCGAGTGGCGGGCGCAGAATGGACATTGATAATCTGTGTATTCCACAATGACCACGGGGGCATCAGGGTTGCCGTAGGTGATGGCCGCATCCTCGAGATTGATTTCAACGGGATCAGGCGCTTGGCGGGGAACGGCCGTTGGCTCAACCTCAGCAAATGTTTCACCGCTAGAAATCACGGCAATCGCTTCCTCAAAGCTACTAAATGGCTGGGCACCCACAAGCGGCTGGTTGTTGACTAAAAAGCTGGGTGTACTGCGAACACCACGACCAATGGCACTGTTCATATCCTCTTCAATTTGAGCTTGATAGTTGTTATCAGCCATGCAGGCGTTGTACTGCGCCATATCGAGTCCAATTTGCGATACGTAGGATTCAAAAACAGTTAGATGGTTATTATTTGACCAGGCTCGTTGATTTTCCATGAGCAGGTCATGAAACTCCCAGTATGCCACTGCCCCTTGCTCCCCAGCACAGCGAGCAGCAACGGATGAGATCATCGCTTGCGGATGAATGTTTGTAAGCGGAAAATCGTAGTAGATGAATAAAATATCGCCACCAGCCGCATACTGTTGATCAAGTTCTGGAAGGGTTTGCGCCGCAAACCTCGCGCAGAACGGTCATTGAAAGTCGGAAAACTCTTCGATCACAATAAAAGCATCGGGATTGCCTCTGTAGGGATAGCCATTGGCGGTAAATCCAACTTGAATGCCGTTGGCATCGAACTCAACGCCGTTAGCAACCTCGTCCGGCGCTTCCTCGCTTGCCTCATCGGCCGTTTCTTCTACCATCTCTTCAGCTTCTGACAGGGTCGTTTCATCAACAGGTGAGGCATTAACGGCCGTGTTTTGATCCCCTTCGGTAAGAAGAGAAGGTTGGCTTTCTTCTTGAGCGGGCGATGAGATTTCAGCAGTTGCTTCGCTGGCAGGGGCATCACCACCCGTTCCACAAGCCGCTAAAATAATGAGAAAGCTCCCGAAAAGGAGCCTGAGTAAATTCCGATTTTTCATGTGTCCTCGGTGTTTAAGTGAATCACAAAACGTTTTCAATTTTCGTTTTTGCTAAAGTGATTTACTTTTGGGAGAAGCAAAAGGTGATTTATTTTAAAAAGTATTTGCTTCTCACATTGGCATTGTACATTTGGTTAGACATTTGCTATGAGTTGCTATAGACTCAAAAATTGGTTGAATCTAGTTTGAGTTTATCTTAATTGAATTAAACAAATGTTACCATTCTTACACTTATTTCTCATTCTATTATTAGGGGTACTTCTGCCCTATACTCAAGCGGATAATGGCGTTACCAGCCCTCAAGCTGGTGATGCTATTTCTGGGGTTGTGGTTGTGGAGGGAACGGCCGTTCATCCCGACTATTTACGGTATGAACTGGCGTTTTTATATTTGGATTCTCCAAATCCGGAATGGATTGTTTTTGCTGAGAGGAGTGAGCCGGTTGTGAATGGGACTCTAGCTATTTGGGATACTGAAGTGGGTCGTAATGTGAATGCGCCTGTTTTTCCAGATGGCCGTTACGAGCTTCGTTTGCGCGTGGTTAAAACAGATTATAATTATGATGAATTCTTTTTAACCGAAATAACCATTTCTAATGATGGCCCGACACCAACACCGACCGTTGATCCAACGGCCGTATCGTTAACAGCCACTGCGCTTTCAATTGCCCCTGCACCCTCCTCTTCAGATGAGTCTAGTTTCCTACCGGCTACCCCGCTGCCTTCTTTAACGCCGTTTCCAACCCCTACACCCCAAGCGACACCCGTCGGTAATGTGCCTCAGGTAACCGCTGTGCCCGTTGAAAATCAGGGATTACTTGATCAGCTTGGTCAGGCGCGATGGGGGAATGTAGGTTCAGCTTTCGTTTTGGGTATCACACTAACCGGTGGTTTGTTTGGACTCGGCATTCTTTATTTACTTTTCCGAGCCATTGGGCGGCGTTTGTGGCGCCTAGCATGGCATCGGATTAATTCACAGGAGTAGTGTTCCGTCAAGCCAAGAGGATCGAAACGCACAAGGTGACGGAACCTGAAGTTTTGACAAGCAGCTTGCTTTCATTTGCATGGCAACAGAAGGTTGTTAAAACAGGCGTAGAATTGATAAGGAAAAATCATTTGTACAGACAACTATACATTTTATTAATACTAATCCTGCTTAGCTTAGCGGGCTGCCAAAATGGGCCTGAACAACCAGAGCTGGCTGTATCGACCGTGGCGGTGCAGGCTGTGGATTCTGAGGCGGGAACGGCCGTTCCCAACACCGTCCCAACGGCCACACCTTTGCCAGAGCCGACAGTGACGCCTTCGCCCATACCACCAACCGCCACCCCACTGCCTACCAAAGTGCTTACCATCTGCGTGAATCAGCTTCCTGATAACCTTTATATCTACGGTGATCGCTCAAACAATGCGCAAATGATTCAGCAAGCCATTTACGAGCCGCTAATGACGACATTTGGCTACAGTTACCAGCCGCTTGCTTTGGCTGAGCTGCCTGATTTGACAGCTGG
>JBCCFD010000603.1:0-2896 GCA_039029915.1 Chloroflexota bacterium | reverse complement strand
GGCGGGGGTTTCAAAGCGAGGCCCATTTGTAGCCACATATGTCGCATTTTTGTGTATTTTCAGACCATGACTGGGGGCCAACTTTATAATCTTCTGGCTCATAATTGGACAATAGGGGTGACTCATTTCAACGTGCTTGACTTGATCTGGGGCACCATCGAAGAAAGTAAACGGCCGTCCGTGCGTAAAATCTAAAATATCTGCCAGCGTTGTTAACGACAGTGGCTCAATATGCGGCGCAATGCCCCCAACGGCATAGTTGGCAATGACGCGCTTAACGCCCAAATCAGCCAGCGCTTTGATATTGGCGCGATAATTTATTTTGTGCGGTGGCTGGTCGTGAGAGACGCCGTGTCTGGGTAGAAAGATTAAATCGTCATGCTCCCCCTGCCCCATAAGCACAAGTGCGTCTCCATATCTTGTTTCTACAATCTTCTCTTTAAGCTCAACCGTTGGAATATCGTAAATTCCCGTTCCCGCAATGATGGCATGCTTCATGTCGTTAATAAACTCCTTGTCCTCATTTGTACGTAAGCATCGGTATTTATTGCTGAAAAAAGGTTTCATTCATCTAAAGATCACCCTTTAATCGATATCTAATTAATCTTGATACTGTTTTCCACGTGTATTGCCAGCCAATTCTGGTGAACATCCACGTCCAGCGGTTCCAATAGGGCAGTGCTGAGGCGGGTTGACTAAAAATCTTCACGTTTAAGCCCGCTAGCTGCTTCTTTGCGGTTAAATGTGCCCGAAGCTGAGAAAATTCTTGCAAAATAACAACAACTGATTCAAATTGATTTGATTCAATAATCGGTCTTGAATATAAGATATTTTCTTTGCAGTTTGTGGCCTCCTCTTCTAATAGAATATCTGTCGCATTAACACCGAGCTTGATGGCTTGCTGTTGCAACCATTTTGCTTCATTTGAATCCCCAAGGCTTGGCTTACCCGTCATCAGTAATTTTTTTACCAATCCCTGATGATATAGATTTACCGCTTTATGCAGGCGAGGGACAGCTTTAAAAGGTTGTGATCCCATCACAATCGCCACATCGACAGGCTTGTCGAAGGGTGTTTCCCATCTCAATAAATTTCCGAGAAGGAGGGTTGCACTGTAATAGACAATGGGTATTAAAACGAGCGTGAGGATAACATTCATGCTTTCTCCTAGGTTCAGACTTGAATGACCTGCGTGTTTTATCTGACAATCAGAGTAAAATCAATGGATGGAACAACGTAAAAACCGTAGCTTCGAAATTGGCCTTTATTCATTCGCTGAGTTGACCCCTGACCCTCACACTGGTGAATTGATGGCAGCAAGCCAGCGGATACAAAACCTCATCGAATCCGTTGAACTGGCTGAGCAAGTAGGCCTCGACGTATTTGCCCTTGGTGAACATCATCGTCCAGATTTTGTCTCATCTGCGCCTTCCGTCATTCTTTCAGCGATTGCTGCCCGAACGTCTAAAATTCGCTTGAGTAGCGCCGTAACGGTGCTTAGCTCAGATGATCCGGTCCGGGTCTTCCAACGGTTTGCCACACTTGACTTAGTTTCTCAAGGTCGGGCCGAAATAATGGCTGGCCGCGGCTCGTTTATTGAATCTTTCCCCTTATTTGGCTATGACCTGAACGATTACAACGAGCTTTTTTCTGAGAAGCTTGAGCTTTTATTAAAAATTCGCGAAGAGGAGCAGGTGAGCTGGTCTGGTACGCATCGTCCCGGGCTCAAACACCAAGGTATTTATCCACGGCCGTTTCAAGAGCAAGTCCCTGTTTGGGTAGCGGTAGGTGGCACACCAGACTCAGTTATTCGGGCGGGCACCTTGGGTTTGCCAATGGCGCTGGCCATTATTGGCGGGCTGCCAGAGCAATTTGGGCCGATGGCCGATCTTTATCGTAAAGTGTATGCCCACTATGGTCACGACCCTGCCAACTTCCGCCTCAGTATTAACTCCCATGGTCACTTGGCTGACACAAAACAGCAGGCGATTGACGAGGCGTTTCCTCCCTTCCATCAGGTCATGACAAAAATCGGCCGTGAGCGAGGCTGGCCGCCGATGACCCGGCAGCAGTTTGAGGCATCTACCACCTTGCGCGGGGCTAACTTTATTGGGTCACCTGATGAAGTGATCGAGAAAATCCTGCACCAGCACGCTATCTTTAACCACGATCGCTTTTTGCTGCAGCTTAGCGTCGGCACGATGCCCCACCATCAGGTGATGCATGCGATTGAGCTGCTGGGCACAAAGGTGGCTCCGGTTGTGAAAGCGGAAATTGAGAAGAGAGTTGAGAGTTAGAGTATAAAGGCATGTGATAAGCGGGTTTAAACCGGCTTGCTTTGCCACTTTGCTCTCCTGCACCTTTATCCATGATTGAATACGACGAGCAGCTATCTAAGGAAACAGAACGCGGCTATTTGATGCCGGAGATTGTGAATCAGCGATCGCGGACGATGGAAGCCCTGCAGCTACGGGCTGGCGAGCACGTGCTTGATGTTGGCTGCGGCATGGGTCTATTGGCGCGGGATCTGGCGCTGGCGGTGGGTGAAAACGGCCGTATCCTCGGCATTGACAACAGCCCCTCCATGATCCGCCTAGCTAAAAAACGATGTGTTGATTTCCCACAAATTGAGCTCAAGGAAGCCTCAGTCACTCAGCTGTCTGAACCAGACAACAGCTTTGACGTCATTACCTGTGCCCAATTGCTCCTGTATTTACCAAACGTAGTGCAGGCCATTGCAGAGATGCACCGCGTACTGAAAAAAGGGGGTCGCATTGCCATTGTGGAAACAGACTGGCGCGGGGTTGTCTTTAATACGATGGATGAGGCGTTGACTCGCTCCCTTTTTGAGGCTTGGGAGGCGTCTGTGCCGAGCCCGCACCTGCCGGGCCAGCTG
>JBCCFD010000602.1:0-2968 GCA_039029915.1 Chloroflexota bacterium | reverse complement strand
CTTGGCGAACCAGTAACCGAACCAGACACAATAGCTAAATAACGAAAAAGGGCTGACCATAATGGTTGGCCCTTTTTTTTGTTTGACAAGTGAGCTTAGCTATCGGCCTCAATTTGTCTCACTGGTTTGATTAGGTAGCCTGACAGGCTGATTAGACAGCCCAACACGGCCGTTACCAAAAACATCACGCCCATACCAGCTCCTGCACCCGTCCCAACCAGTGACCCTAATATTGGTGCCAACTGTCCATCAGTCATCATAGCTGGCTCAAGAACCCGATCTGCAAGAACACCACCCAGCAAATACCCTAACGGCATTAGCAATTCTTGAACAGTTTGTTGGGTGCCAAAAACGCGCCCCTGAAGCTCAGGTGGTACCTTTTCCTGCCAGATGGTGCGGTTTGCCCCGGATATGAATGGTATGAAAAAGGCTGCGATTGCAGCGGCAATGATCCAAACAATCGTTGATTGCCCGATTGCGAATAAGAGGTCACCGAAGAGGAAGGAAACGGCACCGCCTGCTAATACCGCATGGATTTTCTTTTTTGGTAAGCCCCAGATGGTCATGCAAATGCTCCCAACCACCCCCGCTCCACCCAACGTGCCCTGAACCCAGGCGAGCACGACCTCATTGTTGCCACTTCTATCTAACAGCATGGCTGGCATGATTGAAAAATAAGTTAAAGACGCAAAAAAGTTGATCCCCATAAAGATAGCTAGCAAGCCCATTAGGCCGGGCCGCGCCCGAATGTAGCGTACACCGACCCGCATATCATCCCAAAAGGTTGGTTTTTCTTCTGTGCCTTCCGCTCGAGGTAATTTTGGCAAGGTGACCACAAGCAAGGTGCCAATCGCAATCAAAAATGTGCTCATATCGATAAGCATAATTCCCCGTAGCCCAATAAACATGAGCAGGCTCCCCGCAAAAAGTGGCGCTAAGATTTGAGCACCATAGGAGGCCATAAGGCGCATCCCATTGGCACGACTGTATTGCGCTTTGGGCATGATAGTCGTGGTAACGGCCGTATACGCTGGAATTTGAAACGCTTCAAAAAACCCTGCCATCCCTTCTGCAACATAGATGTGCCAAATTTCTAAATTGCCTGTTGCAAGTAGCCGAAACAGGATGATTGTCATCAAGCCTGCGCCTAAGTCAGAGTAGATCATCACCTTACGGCGATCGAGTCGATCGATCCAAACGCCCGCAAACGGGCTAATGAGCAAATAGGGCAAAAAGGCGAAAAATCCAAGAAGGGCGACATCCGTGGCTAAGCCGGTTTGTTGATATACCCAAACCAAAAAGCCAAATTTTGTCATGGCAGTACCAACGCGAGAAATTAATTGCCCAAACCAAATAATAATAAAAGTTTTCATATGAGTTCCATTTTCAAGTAGCGACACACAATCGTGACCAGCATTCATGATCGGTTTCTCTGTGTCTTTATCGGTCACGATTGTGAATAAGTCACAACACAAAAAAACCGCAGAGCGGTGTGCATCTGCGGTCTAAATTCAACTTTTTAGTTTACATAAAAACTAGACTGGGGACACACTTCGAGTAGGATAGGGGTGTTCACACAAAAAGAGATCCATGCTTGTGTCAACGTCGAAGTTTAGGTGGTGTTTGTCCGTCAAATAGCTCATGACGAAGAAAGTGTACCAATAACTCAGAAGTTTAGCTACCGGTTCGTTTTTGCCGGAGGGTGTCAAGTACAATTGAAGTGACTCTTATTTCTATTTCAACCCCAAGCTAATGAAAAAGGATGTTTGTATGAAATCCCCGCTTATTCCAAAGGATAAATTTATTGGTCTAGAAACCGTGGCTCATTTGGCAACAGGTGGCGAATCACCGATGTTGAAGTCCCATTTAGAAGCATTGACTGCGTTTGCAGTTGGTAAATCAAAGGGTGAAGAGTCACGCGCGTTGCAATCAAACGTGCAAACTGAAGCGCGTCAAAAATGTGCCCAGCTTTTTTCCGTTTCGCCAGAAGAAATTACATTTTTACCTTCTTCATCAGACGGGATTAATACAGTTTGCTATGCTTTGGATTGGCAATCAAGAGATAATGTTGTGGTCGCTGATGTAGAGTTTCCCTCCGATGTGTTGCCGTGGACAACTTTAGCTGAGCAAGGTGTAGAAATTCGGATTGTGACCCACAAAAATTGGCATATTTCCATAGAAGATATTGCGGCGCAGATCGATGAGCGGACTCGCGTGGTGGCGATGAGTCACGTGAGTATGTTTACAGGTCAGCGGATTGACTACAAAGCTTTATCAAAAATTGTGCGGGCATCAGATGCGCTCTTTTTGCTTGATGCGTCTCACTCTGCTGGTGTTGTACCAGTTGAAGCCAGCTATGCGGATATCATGGTAGCTAGCTGTTATAAATGGCTGCTTGGCGTTCATGGGACGGCCGTATTCTATTGGAATCGTTCTCGTCTGCCTGACTTGACGCCGCCCTTTCTGGGCTGGAACAGCACAACGCTCCATCCTAGCTGGGAAACCCCAACCACTTTTGCAATTCACGAAGATGCCAACCGCTTTCTAGCCGGAAACCCCAGCTTTATCAGCCTCTACATTTTGAACAATGCGCTCGACTATTTGCTGGCGCTGGAAGGTGCGGCGATTGAGGCACACGCACTGGCTTTGAGCGGTAAAGTCTGGCGGGGGGTTAACGAACTGGGGTGGGAGATGATGACGCCAGAGCCAGCGGCTGAGCGAGCCGGCAACGTCTGTTTTATGGCGCAGGACATTAACGGTTTAACAAAAGCGCTGGAAGAACATCAGGTTCTTATTTGGGGGGCTTATCAAGGCGTAGGACGGGTGCGTATTTCGACGCATCTCTATAATGACGAGCACGATGTTGAACGCTGCTTAGCGGCATTACAGACGATTGGTCGTTAAATCTTTGAAAGAAGTAATCACAACCTGCCCTGTTTGAATAAATTTAAATCGTTAAAATTAATCT
>JBCCFD010000601.1:0-3022 GCA_039029915.1 Chloroflexota bacterium | reverse complement strand
CGTTGGTTAAATTCCTCAATCAAACTTGGGGCTGTTTCATCAGCCTTTACCGCTTGAATCAGCTTGATTAAGTATTGAATATGCGGTTCAAGTAGCTGACGTCCTTTTTCGGCCGTTGATTTGTGTGCGTTGCCAACATACATATGAGGGTACATGGCATACCAATCCACTTGAGAATATCCGCCAGCTTCCGCAATGGCCTGATTCCGCTTGGCATTTGTGAACGATTTGGGTGGAATTTGGTCCATTTTCACCAAGTCTTCTTTGATGTGCAGAATCATGCTGGTTTCAACCTCTCCTGCATGCCCATATTCCCGATGTTCAACCATCGCTTCATCTTCAGCTTTGATTGGTAAATTGGCCACATAAACCGCATATGGTTTTGATTTTTCTGGCAATGTTTGCACGAAGAGGGGTAGGAAGACGCGATTTCCGCCGTGCCCGCTTAAAAGAATGATCTTATTGATACCGTTTCGATGCATTTCGTCACAAATGTTTTCAAGCAAGGCAAACGCAATTTCCCGTTTAATAACAACCCCTCCAGGGAGATGGGCTGTTTCATGATTAATGCTGTAAGGATATTGTGGAAAAACAAGAATTGGTTCTTGCTTAGCTGCCGAACAGGCGATGTAATGGGCAACAAACATGTCGGTGCCCAGTGGTAAATGAGAAGCGTGCGATTCAATGACACCAATTGGCAAAATAGCGACGCCTTGGCAGGTTTGAACGGCTTGCTCAAAATCATAAGATGTTAAGTTTTCCCACTGCATATGTATTCTCCTTAGTAAATAGCGAGTCAGCTTGTCAGCAGTTCAGCTTGTCAGCTTAATACGCTGGTAAGCAACCTTTGGTTGCCTGACTCCCTCTGGCTCTAGCTTTTTCATTCATCTGCTAGTTTGCCACTGGCGCATATTGTCCCCTGTGAAAATAGGTGTCAGATGGCAGGTGTTAAGTTCCAGGCAAAAACACCCATTTAGATAGAGCATTGTGCTAGTCCGATGAAATGCAAAATGGGCAACACAAGGATGCGCTTCTGTATTTGCCACTCTTTTTGATAATTACCGGAGTGGTTTGATTTTAGGAGAGCCGCGATGGGGCGTCAAATTTGTTAGATAAGCAAACTGCTGAACCATGGGGAAATAAAAAAACGCCCACTTGGGCGTTTTTTGTTTTAGCTCCTCAGGTGGGATTCGAACCTACAACCCTGCGGTTAACAGCCGCATGCTCTGCCATTGAGCTACTGAGGAATAAAGCGACTGAAATTATAACAAAGGGGAAGGTGATGTCAAGATAAAAATAGTGGGAATTTTGATGATTTATCAAATTGGGGGAACCTTTTTTGCGATTAGGTCGTTGTAGAGATGTTGGACATAAAAATTGCACCCCAATTTGAAGCTTAGAGTGGTGGACTGTTCAACAATGTTAGATAGTTTTCTTAGAAAGGATTTGAAATGAAAAAAATTTATCGCTTATTTATTATTTTATCTATTTTTTTGACCATGGGATTGATTGCATGTGCGCCTTCAACAGGAGACGCTATTCCAATCCCAGTTTTCGAGGAACCGGCAGAAAACGTTGAAGAGCCAGCTGATGACGCCGATGCATTTGATTTAGAGAATGTTCCTTCTGCAAGAGATAGCGAACCGCAACTGGTTTATGTTGATAGTGCAGAAGTGATAATTTTAGAATCTTTTCCCGTCCAGGTTCAAGTTGCCTTGAGTGGGACTTTATCTGATGGTTGTATTTCATTGGAAAGCGTGACGCCTCGATTTGACGGGGAAAGTTTTGTTCTTGAGCTAAATGCCGATCGGCCTAGCGACATGATGTGCACGGCCGTTTTGACGCCGTTTGAAGAGGTTGTTTCACTTGAAGTTGATGGCTTGAAGGCTGGCACCTACACCGTACAGGTTCAAGACCAGAATACGAGCTTTACACTTGAGATGGATAATTCATTTGATGGCTAAATTTGAAAACGAATATGGGAAAATCATGAGGGATCTTGAAAAAGAATCGACTCAATTTTGATTTTCACCGAGTAAATTTCACATTTTTAACCTATTATATTCCAAGGTATTTTGTGAAATTTACATAGGGCTACCAAATTTTAAACAAAAATTTCGGCCTGACAGTATTGGCAACCGATAATTCCTTGCCCCAACACGTTGAGCTCAGCGGCACAGTTGGGGCAATTTTTTTCTTTTAGTAAATCCTCACGCTGGCGAGAATAAACCACACCATTTTCCCAATCGACATATCCTGAAAAATGGCCCAATCGCCCCTGCTGATAAAGCCACTCTTTTAAGAGTGCTTCGGGCACTTTCATCTCTTGGCTAAGGTCTTGAAGTTGAAGCTGCCCCTTGGCTTGAACAATACTGGCCATTTGGCTTTGTTTTTGAGCTAATCCAGTGAGACTGTAGAGCCGTTCATTTGTGGGATCAACTGTGCCATGAAAACGGCCGTTATCAACTAATCCTTCAGCTCGATGCAAGACATCGATTTTGGAAATTTTTAGCTCTTCGACAGCCTCTTCAAATGAGACATCGTGACGAATTTGAATCAAATCAAGCAGCATTTGGTCAAGACTTTCTGCAATCGCCTGTCGATAGCTCAATGCCCCCTGCCAAATTGAATAAGCGACCAATCCCGTTGGGATAAGCAGTAAGCCAAGACAAACGAGAACGGCTGGGCCAGACCCATTTTCAGACCCTACTGATCCGATGATGCCTATTAGTCCGGCAGCGGCGGTAATGATCCATGCTAAGCTCCAGTTGACGGCTTTGGCAACAGCATGCTTTTCATAGTAGCCACCCACAAAAAATAGCAGCGAGGCCAAAATTGGTGCGTAAAGCAATCCTGTCAAATCGGATGTGAAACCAACGGTTAAAAACATGCATGAAACGGCAATTGTTAAGGTACCGACGCCAGCAACAATTGGGAAGGGTGAGTCTTGCGAATGTGGTTGAGTATCGTCACGTCTCGTGGTGTGCATTTGGGCTGCTCGCCGGCGCGAGTTGGGGGTTGG
>JBCCFD010000600.1:0-3064 GCA_039029915.1 Chloroflexota bacterium | reverse complement strand
CAACTCAGTAGATGTGATTGGATTAAAGCGCCATCCCCACTGCAACAAATCAAGCATCACAATCAGCAAGGCCAATCCGGCGATAAGAAACGGCCGTTTTGGTAAGTAAACCATCAAGCCCAACATCACCGTTGCCAGCAAGAGGCCTCGTCCCAAATTTTGCCACGAGCTATTGGCCTGCGGCACGTTTTCCAAAGTGGGAATAGCCCGAATCACAAGCAATGCCAACGATGTTCCCACCACACCCAAGGCCGCAAGCTGACGGTTAGACGACGGCTTAAGCCACCAGCCGTCCAAACCTATCGCCACCAACAAGGCCCCAGCAAAAGGAATTAAAAAGAGCAGACGCCTCAGCGATAAAAATTCAGCGCCGGGAAAGATAAATAACGTGTTGATCAACGGTGAGCCAATGACAAGCAAAAGAGAAAATGACGCAATCGCCACAGCTTGAATGTAAAAACGGCCGTATCCACCCACCAGCACACCGCTAATAGCCAGCGCCAAGGCACCCGCCCCAAAATAAGCGGTCATTTCAGCATAGTTAGATGTACCCCAATACCCTATCGTTTGCGGATTCCCAAAGAAATCAGGAGCCAGCAAAGTAATCAGTTGAGACGTAGGCCAACGGCTGTCTAAGATCGTGGTTGCATCAGCCAATGAACGCTGGCTGATTTGAGCAAATTCAGTCGATGGCAACAAGACCAATGAGCCAATACCAAGTCCAATTAAGCCAATGGGCAACATCATCAAAACACACTGTTTTGCAGATGCCCAATCTTCTTTTTGCCATCGACTAAGCGCGCCAATCAGGCCATATAATCCAAAAACTAAGCCGGTCGCAAAGATGAACTGAACCTGACCACCCAAAATGGCGGTGCCTAGTATCAAGCCACCGATTGCCGCCCAGCGATACCGTTTTGTTTGAACGGCCGTTTCATATGCCCAAAATATACCGGGAATCCAGGCAGCGGTGCTTAAACGGTGTGGATTTTCGAGCCATACCAGCGTGTATCCATTGAGCAACCAAACCATGCCGCCCAGCCAGCAGGCCGGCACGATGAGCTGTTGCCGCCGTAAAAAAAGATACATCAGCATCCCTGACAGGATGAGATGCCCCCACGCCAACCAGGAGAGGGCGTGAACAGCGGGAAGAAATACGGCCGTTATCAAATTCGGCCAATAAAATAGCTGAAAGTTTGGATTAGCAAAGTTAGGCGTTCCCGCCATCACAAACGGATTCCACAGCGGCAGTTCACCCTGCTGGATCGATTCGGTTAACAAATAACGTCGCGGATAAAAAGAGTAGAATGGATCAGAAATGAGGGCATTCTGCGGCACAATAGGCTCGCTTAACGCCCAGGGCTCATTATTATTGACAAGATCAAGAGGCAACAGCGCATAATCTGGCAGCAGCGAATGCCGCAAGAGTGCTGTGGCGGCCACAGCAAAAAGTATCAAGGCTATCCAACCGGAGCGCTTATGCACAATACCTTTTGACATAGTAAGATAGATTAGGGATTAGGAAACTGAGAGATTGAGGCTTTTGCTTGTTGATAGTCATTGTTTGTTGATAATTGGAATTTATCCACCCTCACAATGACCAACAGCGAATGACCCACTCAATCTCTCAAACTCAAAATTACCGTTAAAACTGCTGCAAGAATCGTAAATCATTGCGCCAGAACAGTCGCAAATCGTCAATACCATATTTGAGCATGGTGATGCGTTCTGGACCCATACCAAACGCAAAGCCGGTGTACTTTTCAGGATCATATCCACCATTGCGCAACACATTAGGATGCACCATGCCAGACCCTAAAATCTCGAGCCAACCAGTATATTTACAAATCTGGCACCCTTTTCCGTCACACAGAAAACAGGTCACGTCCATTTCCGCACTAGGCTCAGTGAAGGGAAAATAGCTGGCCCGAAAACGGGTCTTGCGGTCCGCTCCGAATAACCGTTTGGCAAATTCAGTCAGTGTCCCTTTCAAGTCAGCAAAGGTGATATTTTCGCCTACGGCTAACCCTTCAACCTGAGTGAACTGAATGCTGCTGCGCGTGGTGATTTGCTCATTTCGATAGCACATCCCTGGCAAAATGACGCGAATCGGTTCAGGATAATATTCACGCATAGCCCGAATTTGCCCGGCGCTGGTGTGCGTCCGCAAAATGACGTCTGATTTTTCAGTGTAGAAGCTATCCTGCATTTCTCGAGCTGGATGATAAGGTGGGAAGTTCAAAAGCTCGAAATTGTAGGCGTCTGTTTCCACATCTGGGCTGCGGTAAATTTGGAACCCCATATCCCCAAAGATGCGATAAATTTCGCGCAGCGTTTGGGTCACCACGTGCAGCCCACCGGCTGCGGTTTGGCGGCCCGGAAGCGTGACATCGATCGCTGATGACGCAATTTTTGACTCTAGTTCAACCGCTTTTAGCTCAGAGAGTCGGGCATCATACGCATTTTGCAGTTCGTTTTTGACCACATTGATTCGCTTCCCAAAAACAGGGCGCTCCTCAGCGGATAACTGACCCACTTGGCGGGTCATGAGGTAAATTTTCCCTTTGCGCCCCAGCGTGTCGCGATACCATTCTTCAAGAACGGCCGTTTCTTGCACATCGCCCAACGTGTCTAAAGATTGAGCATATAATTTTTCCAACTCATCTAACATAAGATTGATCCTAAATTATTCTTGTAAAGATATGCTACTGTGTGGTTTACTCAGCGTGGAAGCATATCATTAATCAGTCCAATTGGCAGAAACAAAAAAGACGCGGTGATTAGCCGCGTCTTTGTCAATTTCCTGTTCATTTTTAGCTTCTAGCCAGAATGAACCTCCTGCGCAAACGCGGTAGGTCGTGTTTCAAAAAAGCTAAAGCTAAAAAATCGTTGCATTTCTTTCATCTTAGGAGGAATCATAATCAGTATCGTGTATCGTGTCAACCCTCTACGTTGAACTGATGCTACTAGAATCTAAAGCTCTTTCCGTTACTAGCTTTTTCTCTTCTAGAAAATGATTGAGCATCATGTCTGAAAATTGATTTGGCTTTATTTCTTCTAAAAT
>JBCCFD010000599.1:0-3131 GCA_039029915.1 Chloroflexota bacterium | reverse complement strand
TGTACACGCAAACTGAAACAGGGGAATTTAACCGACTGCAAATCATTACTGAGGACGGTCGGCCAACCGATGATTTTCTTAATTTAACCTTGTTACGGGTGGAATAGGTGCGAGATGAAAAGGATTTATAAAATCAACGAAGGGTTAGACAAGCTTTTCCCAGACGGTAGAGATCCGTTTCAGATGATCACCCGTTTGGCTGAAGAGTGTGGCGAACTGGCGGCCGAAGTGAATCATTTTGAAGACAGCGGGGTGAAACGGCAAAAACACGGCGAGCCTGATCCCAAAAAAATGGCAAAAGAGATTCAAGATGTTATTCGGTGTGCATTGCGAATTGCAACCTACTATAATCTTGAGGCTGAGGTTGAGAAATCAATTGATGCATCACTGCAAAAGCTAATGGATGAAGGTGTTATAACGGCATGAGTGTCTTAAAAAACACAACAGCGACAAGCTCGAATATGGCTCAATCTCCGCTAGCCGTTGGGGCGCTGCTCGGCGGAACGGCCGTAATCCTAGGGATCGTTCTAGCCTTTGGTGGCCCTATAGCTGGTGCGGCGCTTTTAGTAGCGGGCATTGCTGCCTTCATCATCTTGCGAGATATCGAAGTTGGTTTTTGGGGCGTTATTTTAGTGGTTTGCCTGCTGCCCTTCGCCACGATTCCCATTGATATTGGCGTGATTCCCACCTTTTTAGACGTCGCTTTAGGCACTGTGGTAGGCGTATGGCTTTTAGGCATCGTGACAGGCCGACAAAAATCGATTAGTACATCATCGATCACCCTGCCGCTCATTTTATTTATCCTCATCGCTATTTTTTCATTTATTTTTGGCATACCAAATGGCCCGCTCACCCCCACGCTGCTCCGAAAATTTGCCGAGCTACTGTTGAGCCTTGGCTTTGTGGTGGTAATCATCGACTATTGCCATAACTGGGAGCGGCTTGAGCGGGTTACCAAGGTATTGCTGTTGGCAGGGGCGGCGGCCTCTTTTATTGGCATTGTATTTTGGATATTGCCCGATGAGTTAACTAATCAGCTGCTCAATATTTTGACCCGCATTGGCTATCCAGGTGGTTGGGTGATTCGCTATATTGAGGAAGATCCGTCGCGGGCTGAACGCGCTATTGGTACCTCTGTCGATCCAAACGTGCTGGGCGGTTTGCTGTTGATGCTCGGTGCTTTAGCTGGCCCGCAGCTGATGGCAAAACGGCCGTTATTTTCACGTTGGCTCATCGTTTGTATTGTGGGACTAATATTCCTCGCGATTGTGCTTACCTTTTCCCGGTCAGCCATGATTGGATTGGCATTCGGTTTAGGTTACGTTGCGATTTTGCGCTATCGACGTTTAATCCCCTACATGTTCTTGGTGGGCGTACTGTTCTTGCTCCTACCTGTCACTCAAGAATTTGTGGTTTCCCGATTCTTAGAGGGGTTCCAAGGACAAGATTTGGCGACGCAGATGCGGTTTGGAGAATATAGAGATGCCCTTAGACTGATTCAGAGATACCCAACTTTTGGCGTTGGGTTTGCCGGTGCGCCAGATATTGATCTTTACTTAGGCGTAGCGAACGTCTATTTAACGATTGCGCAATCGATGGGATTGGTTGGGTTACTTTTCTTCTTTAGCGTGATTCTAACTTTATTTGGGGATGCCTATTTGAAGCGGTCCTGGTATGTTGAAAATCCAGAGCGGGATGCCATTTGGCTTGGTTTACACGCTGCCATCGTTGGCGGGCTTGTCGCTGGCTTATTTGATCACTATCTCTTCAATCTGGAATTTCATCACGCAGTGACTATTTTTTGGCTCATTATTGGTCTCGCTTCTGCCTCCACGCGTCTGAGTTCTATTCAACCAGACAGTCCCAAATAGACACCCCCAAAGAAGCATAGGAGCTGGAAAATCCAGCCCGTTCGTGCTGGTTAGCAACGGTTACTTAAATAGTGTCGTAAGCATTAACCGCAGTTGTTAAAACCATCCACAAAGAGCTCTTGCTCAACCACTTGCCCATCCCCAGACACAATGCGCCCGCGGCCTATTTGAGCTGAGCCGTCAGGACTAACGACATCAAAGCCAATACCCTCACCTTCTAAGTTGGAGCCAAGTAACTCATCATTCCAGTAGTATGAATAGATATTGTCACCGCCTATGCCCTGCATAAAGACAGTGCGGTATCTGGCATTTGATTCACAGCGCGTGCCGGGCAGTGGGTAAATATCCATGGTCAAGGTTTCACATTGACCTTGAGTACATGAAGATGCTGGAGGTGCAGCTGTTGGTGCCACTGCAACATCCGCCACGATTGGTAGTGAATTATAGTCACCGGCCCATTCAAATCGTGGTCCAAATACAAACCCTTCAACCCCGTCAGCAGTTCGTATATAGAGCCACTCGCCTAATTGAGAGCGCCCAACGACCTGAACTTCTTCTTCTGGGCCAACAAAGGTTATCTCTGTTGAGTTGCTATCAGGTTGGTAGTAAACACTCGATGAAAGCAATGCGATAGCTGTTGAGGATATCGTGTCTACCGTTGGGATAGCTGTTGGTTCTGCCGTTTCAGTCGGTACGGCCGTTTCAGTTGGTACCGGCGTCTCAGTTGGAATAGCTGTACTCGTTTCTAAGGCAGTCGGTGCGCTGGTTGGCACGGCCGTTTCGATTACGGTCGTCGGCTCATCGGTTGGAACGGGCGTATTCGATGGGGTAATCATTTCCTCAGTCGGCTGAATGACAATGGCCTCTGTTGGCTCGACGACAACCAGTTCATTTCCATTTTCCTCTGACGCATTGGTCGTATTGTTGTTACGGCTTAAAACAAAACCAACCACAAGCAACAAGATTAGCGGAATGAGCAGATAACGGCCGTATTGGGTCATCAATTGTGACTGTAATATCGCTGGATTGAACTTAAAATTGGTTTCCGTGATATGTTTAGCCGCCGCTAAGGAGCGGAAAATCCCACTGGGACGTTCGTCTTTGATGTGCCGAATGTTGTGTGCTAGCACCACGCTCTCTTCTTCTTGCGGCCCAAATGGGGACCATTTGCGTGGAATTTGGATCTGTTGATCAACCGAGTTGCGAATCACCCGATCGTAGACAAAGGCAAACACCTCATTAATAGAGATCGTTCCATCA
>JBCCFD010000598.1:0-3159 GCA_039029915.1 Chloroflexota bacterium | reverse complement strand
GTCACTCTTCGAATGCTGATGATCTTCTGGGTCGGCAACGCGTTCGGACTGCCCAAAAAGGGCATGGTTGGTGAATTCGTCAGTGGGGAGAGGTGCCTCCGGTCCTGCGATTTCGTCTTTATGGCAGGTCAACAAGCTGGCCGGCCTGAATTGAATTTCGAAAACCGGACGTCGTTGCTCAAATGGGCCTTCACCATCGATGGCCGGCTCCGTTCGGAAACCCAGTTGGTGACCACCATTTCCGGGGTCTCCTCGGCCGCGGTCACCAAGACCTGGGATCAGTCAATCTTTACGGTGCAAATGCTGGCGCGCATCGTTAGTGGCGATGTGTCGATCAAAAACATCAGCGGGCCGATCAATATTGCACAGATTGCGGGCGAATCAGCCGAGCGCGGCTCGCGATATTTCATTACGATTCTTGCTGTTATCAGCCTAAGTCTGGGTATCCTCAATCTGCTGCCGATTCCGGTGCTTGACGGCGGGCAGATCGTCTACCAGCTGATCGAGGCAGCGAAGGGGAGCCCGATGACGGAGCGCGCCCAGATTTTGGCTTGTCAGCGAGTCCAAAAATCATGGCGCGACCTGTCCAGTCACCTGCGTAGCAAGTGCGGCGATAGGTGTGTGCCCCAAAATAGCGCTGATCAAGCTCCCCATTGGGTTGCCGCGCAAACGGTACGCCGTAGGAGACAAGCTCTTCGATGGCACGGGGAGCTTCACGCGTCAACGTCTCTACCGTTTTAGGGTGGCTTAAAAAGTAGCCTTCCTTCATCGTATCAGCAAAATGTTGTTGCCAGCTATCCTCAGGGTCCACCGTGCCGAGGGCCGCATTTATCCCGCCCGAGGCGAGCACCGTGTGCGCATCGCGACGAAGGCGCTTGCCCACAATAATGGTGTCTACACCAGCTTCGTGAGAAGCGATGGCGGCTCGCAGACCCGCTGCACCTGAGCCAATAATTAAAACGTTTGAAACGTGAAAACGATGTGTCATTTTATGATTCCCTGTGCCTTTTACCTAAGATAATTTTTGGTAGTTTAATAGCGACAAAGAAATTAGAGTTATGGGCAAATGGTGCTAGCTGTTATAAGCTATACTTATAGCATGAACCGGAATATATTAACCCTTCATCGCCTGCGGATTTTTGAGTCGGTTGTGCATCACGGCAGTTTTAATCGGGCGGCACACACGCTCATGATGTCTCAATCCGCCGTTAGCCAACAGGTACAGCTGCTTGAAAGCGGGCTGCAGCTCACCCTCTTTAAGCGCTCGCCCCAAGGGGTATCATTGACACCTGCAGGGGAAAAATTGCATCAGCACACCACAATAATTTTGGCGGCGGTTGACCAGGCCACCGAAGATCTGCTTGGCAACACCCCTCAGACGCAATCGCAACTGACGATTAGCGCCTCCTCCGGTATTGCAGTGTATGTTTTGCCACCAGCTATGAAAAAGTTTCAGGAATCTTTCCCCCAAGTCACCCTTTCTCTACAAACCAATCCGACAACCAATGTACGACATGGAGTGGCCGAGGGACTATATGATTTAGGACTGGTCGCCGGGGGCGTTGATGACCTAAACGATTCAAGAATTCGGACCACAACCTTGCGGCAGTTCGCTTACCAAGTCGTCATTCATCCAGAGCATCGCTGGGCTAAAAACAAATCAATCCCAGCGAACGAACTTGCCCAAGAACCCTTTTTAAGCCGTCAGCAAAGCAGTCGCACCCGAATTTGGCAAGAAAAGCAGCTAGCTCAGCACCAAATCACGCTTAATACCACCACAGAATTAGACAGCCCCGGCACGATCAAATATGCGCTTTTGAGCAATATGGGGGTATCAATTTTGCCGGAATATACGATTGCTCGAGAGGTTGAACGAGGTGAGCTGTGTGCATTGAGTATTGAAGATGTTCAGCTTTTACGCCCACTCGTTTTGCTCCAACAAAAGAAAAAATCAGCCAGCCCTATCCGTGATGCATTTGTGGCGTTGATTTCCCATAAGTAATCGGCTACACGCCGCCTCATAGCGATCGAATCAAAATATAGATGGTCTCTGTTCGTCAAAAATGTTGCACTTGCTACAAAATTGTGCTAAACTAAAAATTGTAGCAATTGCTACAATTTTACTCAAATTGACGCTTATCTAACCTGATTAAGCATATTCGCACATTTAGGAGAACCCAATGTCTCATTTTAGAACCCATCAATTTCATAAATTTTGGCTTATTATCACAGCAATTGTTGTCAGTTCATTTGGGCCAATCTTCTTTTTAGGCACCATGGCAGCAACGGCCGTTCCTGCCGAATGGACCCTCGACCTATTACACTGGCCGCTTGACGGCGCACAATCCTACGATGCCCAAACCACGCGTTTTTTGTCAGCGCTCACTGGCGGGTTTCTATTGGGTTGGGGCGCCATGATCTATTGCTTACGCCTGTGGGTCTATGATCTCGCACCAGAAGGGGTACGCCGCTCAGTCCTTATCGGAGCTTTATGCTGGTTCTTCTTAGATTCAGCAGGTTCAATCGCTTCTGGCGCCATTTCAAACGCTTTTTTCAACCTTTTCTTTTTGCTATTAGCAATTGGGCCACTGTGGTTGCCCGCCAAAGATGAAATCCGTCAAAATCGAGCAGCGACTGCTTCCTAAAACCCATTAGGGGGAACTGAATCCCAAATATTCTCGTTGAAGGGGTATATCTATCATCAATCAATGAGGTGCTCCGAAGTTTCTAGTTTGAAAACCTTGTTAGAACCAGCGTTTTATTCAAAGCAGGAACTTCGTTTCACCTAACATGGAGGCAAGATGACTCGTTTACCCCTATCTTCAAACCCCAAGATTTATTCTTAACCTTATTTTTGCTGCCTGCTCGTTATTTCTGTTTCTGGCTTGCACTCAAAGTAACAACGTCGATCAGCTAGAATCAACCGGTTCCAATGAATATCCAGCCCGCACCTGCGCCTTAAAGCCAGAAAGACGCGTTGCCACCCTTTCAGAAACGCAACTCAATCTTTCCATAGATATCTCATCAAACGACATCAATGATACGCTCAGAGTTTATAAAAATGGTGAGCTAATTTACGAATGCTCACACGTTGTGTCTGATGAGCTAACCGGTGCAGGCGACTTTTTGAATGTCATTATTGATCGTGAGGGAGACATT
>JBCCFD010000597.1:0-3177 GCA_039029915.1 Chloroflexota bacterium | reverse complement strand
GCGCCAGGTTTATTGCAGCAATATGCCCGCTGAATTGTATCCCACGAGCTTTGTAACTGAACGAACGCTCAGTACGTTAGACCAATTTTCCCAAAATGACGCCCCGTTCTTTTTGAACATCTCATATCCCGATCCGCATCATCCGTTTTGCCCACCAGAGCCCTATTACGGCATGTATGCAGACGAGAAAATCCCCCTTCCAAACACCTTTTATGATCCACACGAAAACTCTCTTGTTCATCATCAACGAACCGTTGCAGAAAGGGGAAAAGATACCATCGGCCCGTTTTTAACCAGCCCAAGCGAAGCCCAATATCAAGCGGCGGCCAAAGCCGAGTATGGCTCAATTACAATGCTCGATGAGGGAATCGGCCGTATTTTAATGCGTCTTGATGAACTGGGTCTTGCGGAAAAAACAACGATTATTTTTTGCAGTGATCATGGTGACATGTTTGGCGATCATGGCTTAATGCTTAAATTTGGCTGTCACTACGATGGCACAGTACGCGTCCCCTTTCTTTTCAAAACCCCTCATTTACAGGCGGGAGCTACAAATAGCCTTGCTAGTTTGATTGATATTGCGCCTACTGTCCTTGAGCTGGCCGGTTGTCAGCCGTATGTCGGCATACAGGGAAAGAGCTTAAAACCGATTCTTGAGGATAAAAATGCGGTCACTCGAGATACCGTTTTTATTGAAGAGGATCTACCTTTTGATATGTTAGGTGTGGGCCAAGCAACGAGTATCCGGACTTTAATTACGCAGGATACCCGTTTGACAGTTTATGCGGGTGCTACCCATGGAGAATTGTTTGATTTAGAGACAGATAACTCTGAGATTGATAATGTTTACGGCTCAGCCGAGCACAGCCAACTCAAAAGCGATATGATGACAGATCTCGTTCACACAATGACGGTTCACCATCCTATTGACCGTAAGGTTTAGAAGCTCTTTTAGGGTTGCAATTTTGTTAAAAAATGATAATAAGTGTTCTGTCCAGCATTAAATAACGGCAGTCGAAATGGAAAGAAGCTGAGGTTTCATTTACCTTTTGGCAAAAATTATCTATCCAATTAGGACAGGTGAAACAGTAGGAAATGTCTTTGAATAAAGGAAAGTTACATCCCCTTGATGATGGCAGCCAAAATTTACCAAATTTTGCGCCGATTTACGAGATGGCCCAAACGGTTGATCGGTTCAACGGCCGTTTACGAGCTATCTTTAGCAAAGCCGAGCAGAAATTCACCGCCGATCAGTGGCACGTCCTGCATATGATTGCGGTCAATCAAGGGCTATCACAAAATGAACTGAAAGAATTAGTAAACAAAGATCGGCCAACTGTTTCAAGAATGATTGACGTTTTAGAACGCCGCAATCTGGTTGAGCGTCGTCGTGATGAGACGGACAGGCGCCGTTTTAAGCTGATGCTTACAGCGGAAGGTCAGGCGATCTATAACGAGATGCAGCCCGAGGTGGTCGCCTTTGTTAACCGTTTTTTAAATCCCATTTCCGCCGAGGATCAAAGTCACTTTTATCGAATTTTGTCGCAAATCAACGCTGGTTTAGGTGATGATTGAATACGGCCGTTTTAACCTACTGTGCCGACAAGCAAGTATTGTTGAATAGGCTTTGTTAACGGAAATCGTTTCGTACGCTTCAAAACGTATTTGACTGTGCTTACGCCTGACCGATTTTTGCCAAAATCATCTCCAGCGCTCCATCCGCTAACGCTCTAACCTCATCATCCGTACGGTCTTGAATAGGGTGCTGAATAAAGACAGACTCTGGCGCAAACCCAAGAGCTTTCGACTGTGCTTCAGCTGCCTCAATAAACTCCGTCGATGCAATAAATACGCCAGGAATACCCCGCTGGTCTAAATTATTGATGTCGTGCACACTGCACGACGTACAGCTCCCTCAATCCGCCAGCGCTTCAATCAGCACATCGCACTCCGTGGCAATTTGCTGTTGCAGGGCGTCCGGAGCTGGGCGTGAGAAAGTGGGTTTCATATATCGCTTTGTCGCGAATCCACGCTCGTTCAACTGCGCCTCAAGCCGATCCAACAAAACATCACCACGCGCTTTTGAAATATCTAATAAACCGATTGTCAAGCCAGCCAAAGACGCTGGGCGGGCAACAGGCTGCCGGACAACAGGAGACAATTCTCCCGTTGGATCTAGCATTGTGATTTGTTCGTACATAAAATCTCCTAATCGTAAATCAGTCAATCAGTATGTCAGTGTTTCAGTTTTGACACTAATTGACCCATTAGCTCACTGATTAACTTCTTATTTTTACAGACACGGGCACGCTACCTCGGGCACCGCTGTTTACCCAACCACCAATAACGGCTGAAAACATGCCCGCGGTTCCGCCGGCGTGAACAACAGTTAACCCGCCTGGGCGGAATTTCGGCAGGGTCGCCCCTCCAAATTGAGCAGGCAACCCTTCTGCGTTGCCACCTGCGCCGCGCACGATGTCACTGCCCGGTCGGGTTGTATCTGCTTGTAGCTGATCAATCAACTGTTGCTTAGACCATCCGCCGTTTTTAAACACGCGTGCATGTTCAGGTGAGATTACCAATAAAGCATCTGTCACAATGGCCAGCTTGTAATGAGCAATTGACAAAAGCGTTTGGGCGATGCTGTGGGCTAATCCTTCTGGCGTGCGGGATAGCTGATCGACAACCCCGTGAACGCCACCACCAGAAAGCAGCGTCACAACCGACTCTTCGGGCCCATACCCTTTTTGTACCGCCAATGATTCCCAAGGTGAATCATGCTCACGTTCTGCAAAACAGAATGTGTATTTTCCGGGGTAACCCAAAGTAGCCCGATCGACACCGCCCGGTTTCCCGCCGCCGACATTGCGAATGACCAGTTGAAGCGCTCGGCCAATCGTGGCATTGGCCCGATTGCCCTGCCCAAGGGCGTTGCCGCCTGAATTCATACCAATCTTTTCAGCTATAGGGCCATTGACCAATACAATGGGGCTTGAAAAATAAGTAGTGGCCAGCAAACCATGCATATTAAATTCGTCAATACAGGCGGCTTCTACAGCAGCCAGCACAACAGGTAAATATTCTGGTTTACAGCCTGCCATGACTGCATTAATCGCCACTTTCTCCACGGTACAGGCTGTCAAATCGGGCGGGATATGACCCACAATTTCATCTGGT
>JBCCFD010000596.1:0-3198 GCA_039029915.1 Chloroflexota bacterium | reverse complement strand
TTTTACCGCCTTCACAGGGGCCTTCACGACCGCCATCCTCGTTCTTGACCAACAAACCTTTGATCAAATTCGATTTTGGACGGTTGGCTCCGTGGCCGGGCGAGATTGGGAAATCATCGCTTGGATGACACCATTCGTAATGGTGGTAATTTGGCGGCTCATTAGCATGGCCCCAATCATGCCTACAATCACGATCGGTGTCGTCCAAGCGATGATTTCCCAATCTCGCCCAGCCACGGAGCCAACTGTCCAAAATCGAATTTGATCAAATGTTTGTTGGTCGAGAACGAGGATGGCGGTCGTGAAGGCCCCTGTGAAGGCGGTAAAAATAACCCCAGCGAGGGTAAGCTTGACGGGCGTCGTGCCGCCTCGACCGACCGACCCTAATGTGTAAACAATAACGGCGGCTAAAAATGCGCCGGCTATTGCTAAAAACCCATAAACTAGAAGCGGGGGTGCACCAAGAATAAAGACCCCCATCACAACGGCAAAAGCAGCACCAGCATTCACACCTAAAATGCCGGGCGAAGCGAGCGGGTTGGCCGTAAGACCCTGCATAATGGCACCTGCCACCGCCAAAGCTGCGCCGATGATCACCCCAGCCAAAATTCGCGGAAGCCGTACCGTGCGAATGATAAGGTGATCAAATTCAGTATCATTGTATTGGAATATAGAGGCAAAGACTGTTTGTACATCGATTTCTGCCGCGCCTAGCGTAATGCTAAAAGCTAAGCCGAGGACTAAAAGTAAAACGCCAACAAATAATCCTGTGGGCAAAAAGACAGAACTTTGTATCAGTCTTCTGCTGTTTCTGGAAACTAAACCTTGTGCCATGATTAAAAAAGGTTAGTTGTCCCACTCAACGGTGAGGCTTTCTCTTTTTCCAAACCGAACAAGGTGATCAGCAACGACTTGCTTGGTACGTTCAAGCATGATGTTGCTTTCGGCTGATACATTGATAAGGAGATTTGTATCGGTGGCTTCAAAGTTACAAGTGCCAAAATCAAATTCCACTGCGCCCGTAGTGTCGCCATATGAAGCGTTGGCTTTGCGGTCGAAATGATTGCACAGTGCTTTTAAATAACGCCCAGCTTTGGCAGTTTCAACAACGGCCGTTGCTGTACGGGAAACACCATCTGGTTCTGAGTCAGGGTTTGCTTTGGCGCGAGCATCCATCGCCATTTGGACGAGCGCCTTTCTGAGCTGTTTGGCGTCGGCTACGGGTTGAGCAAAGGGAATACGTTTAATGGCTTCGTTGCCATTGCCAGAAACGTGAATTTCAAACCCTTCACTATCAAGGGCGGTCATTACGGCCGTTTCTCCCCACCCGCAATCTGCTAACTGCTGGGCATAATCAAGCAAGTTTTGTTGGTGGTCTTCGTTCATATGGGCGATCGCCCCTTCAACCACCTGTTTAGATAATCCTTCGGTCATTGACTTATTTCTCCTAAATGACAAACGGCTCTGGTAAGCCTGCGGCATAAGTTAGGTCAATTTTACCACCGATGCCAAACCCTCAAATGAGGTCGCTTACTCAAAGGGGAATATAGCTATTGGAAATCGGGAAGTCTACGAATGGAGTTAAACATAATTTTAGGCCCAGTTTACTTAGAGTTAGCCCTATGATCAGGTCAGATTTTAACGGCCGTTACTTATAATTTAACCACCGTTAAACCTGTGTTGAAATCATGCTCAACCTCGAATTAACGGCCGTTGTAGAAATTTCACCCTGAATCCATCAGAATAAATAAGCGACAACCATGTAAGCATCATCAAAGGGACACTCAATCATGCCAAAAATTCTTCATTTAGCAGAAGTTCGCACCTGGCGCTCAGTCATGCTATTGCCCACAAGCCACATTGCCTTAAACTGGGACTGGTTCACTTTTGAATTGCGGACGGCTGATTTAATTGTCCTTCATCAAGCCGTAGACCAGCAGCTCACCCACAGCCAACTGGAGGCTTTCTTCTATCGTGTCAGTTTAACAAGCGTTAATTTGGAAGAAAACCATTTGGTCATTTCAGCTGATGATCTTGTTGAATTACACCAACTTCTTGCCGAAGCAATCAAAATGCTACCGCGCCGCGTGGTTCGCTGGATTGATACCAAAGTAGCCATTGTCCCGCTCGATTCCCAATGCTTTATCCCCTCGAGTCAGTTCTCAAAAAGCTGAATTCTAATTTTTTTCTAAAGATTGCAGCCAGCCTAAAAAATAATCAAACAAGGTAGATACAGCGCCTCTGCTGTTCTGCAAATTTTTCACGCTACTGCGCCCTCTTGCCAACAAAACAACAAGAAATTTAGCCACCCATACAGAGGGAAAGTTGTCAGTTACTTAGAAATAGGTGAACACTGACCGACTTTGTTTTCTGCGAACTACCCTTACGTCTGACTATTTTATTTTGGATTAATGTAAAAATCAGGGTCACTAAAAATCAAATCTGCCGCTTTTAATGTAGGGAAAAATAATATTTAACTTTGGTTAAAATAATTTTGAGCTATAATTAAAAAAACAAAGTTTTGGATAACATTATTTTGCAATAGCTTGTCTGAGAAATTGCTATCATCACAATGTTGTCCGATAAGGAAATTAGCAGATGTTAAAAACACAAACAGGAAAAATGCATGAAACGAGTATCGATATGCCTATCGATACCAGAGAAAAAATGGTTGCGCTTTGTAACCAACAGCTTGCCAACATATTTGACCTTTACTCACAAACAAAACAAGCCCACTGGAATGTAAAAGGGATGCATTTTGAAGCACTACACGTCCTTTTTGACAAAATGGCAGATTCAGTATTCCCATTTGGAGATGAAATTGCTGAGCGAACTACAGCATTAGGTGGCACCGCCTTAGGTACTGTTCAGATGGCCGCGAAAGCGTCGGAATTGCCTGATTTTCCAGATAATATCTTTGCTGGCGAAACAATGTTAAGCATTGTCGTTGAGCGCTGGGCTCAGTTTGCGGCTAGCTCACGCGCGGCTATTTCACAAGCTGAAGAAGTAAATGATATGGTCACAGCCGATTTGTTTACCGGTATTTCTGCTGAGGTCGATAAATTACTCTGGTTTGCTGAGGCCCATCTTCAATAATCCCAAATCAAAGATTAGCAAGCCAAGATGGAAAAACTATCAGTCGTACCGCTGGGATTCGAACCAGGGGACCTATGGCTAAGTAACTAGTTACCGTACCAG
>JBCCFD010000595.1:0-3199 GCA_039029915.1 Chloroflexota bacterium | reverse complement strand
TCACCGTGTCACTTTCACTGATTACAATTTGCATCGTGGGGGCAAGCGGGTCAAATATCTGTTCGAGTCTTTGAGCTAGCTCTTCTTCTGTTCGGGCATCTCGAACCACCGCCACCCCAGACATCACAAAGGCACCCCAATCTTCGACGTTTGCCACTTGATCGCTTGGATGAAAATAGCGCACCAGCCCGTACAGCTGCGCCAAGGCAAATAAATTGGCTTTTTCTTGTTCAAGGGTGAGTGGAACGGCCGTTGCCGGCAGACGCGTCGGCGTCTCCACAGGCTGTGATGTTGCCGGAATGGACGTAGGCTGTGGCGTTTGAGAAGGTGTAGGAATGATTTCTGTAGGGCGTTCAGCGATGGCGGTGACAGGCACATCAGACTGACAACCTAAAAGAAATAAGCTGAGTACAAAGCAAAAAATGCAGAAAGCATGGTTCATAAAAAGGCGCATCTCCTATGATTCAGGATTTTCTTTACACCGTTTCGAAACTAGCTTTCAGCTGTTTATTCGTCAACGAACGAACATCTACCGTGGGGCAATCGTTGGAAATTTTTAATGGATCACAAAGGGAACCAAAAATCAATCCCTAGATGAGCGCTTGGGGAACTTTAATCGGCATCTCTAGCAAAATTTGCGCCATGCCCTTGCCGAGCGGGTCAAACCGCAAAGAGGCAGTACCACCGCCTCCTAACGCTTCATGACACAGAAAGTTGAAGGCATTTAAACCGGGTAACTCAAATCGCTCGACCTCACCCTCAACCAGTTGAGACAGGTAAGTCTTCACCTTTTCAGCCGTCAACTCTTGGTGTAACACAGGCACAAGCTCAGGTTTTCGCGCCACAATGCCGATATTGCAGGTATTGCCTTTATCACCGGAACGGCCGTATGCCACATCCAGCAAACTCACCTCAACCCAATCCTCATACTCAGCTGCTAGCAGCTTGCCACTGCCCAATGATGGCTGTTGATCACTTTCTAATCTCCAATCCCCGATCTCCGGTCCCTCAAAATCCTCCCCATCCACGGTCACCGTCACAAACTCACGCGGCACCAGCATTGAATGCACTTTAATATACGGCCGTGGCTTCGGTAAGCCAGACGCCCCGCCAATCAGGCTCTGCGCCATCGAAAGCGCACTTGACGGGATTTCTTTGGCAAAAAACCCAAGCGCTTCCCGCCGATTGTGGTGCGCCGACAGCTTAAGCACCACCTCCCGAGAATCTCGCGCTTGGCTATGTTCACCAAACTGGCTTTCTGCCCCTAAAATCTCAACTGAAGTCTCCCGAAAATCTTCCCAACCAATCACGGGAAAGACCCGCTTCATGCGGGTAATGAGCGTCTCTGCCACTCGTTGCGCCTTTTGAACCGCATTCCGCCCCGTTACCAGCAGCAGAAAGGTCATCTTATAACCGTCCATCTCCAGCGTACACGCTTTGTACGTCTCTGGACGAGAATACCCCTTGGCCCCTTCAACAAGCACTCGATTTTCACCAATCTCGGTGAGTTGAACATCGGCAAAATCACACACCACGTCAGGCAGCATATAAGCACGCGGGTTGCCAATCTCATACAAAATCTGCTCCGTCACGCTGGCCGTATTGACTAAACCGTCTGTACCGTCCGCCTTTGTGAGCACAAACGACCCATCCGCCCGACATTCAGCAATTGGATAGCCAATGTTGACCCAGCTTTCAACGCTTTCCCAATCGGTCATCAGACCACCGGTCGATTGCGGGCCACATTCCAGCAGATGCCCCACCAAACTTCCCTGAGCCAGCTTGTCTAAATCGTTTGGCGTCCAGCCAAATTCATGAATCAGCGGCCCCAACATCAGCGCACTATCCACCACGCGCCCTGTAATAACCACATCAGCCCCAGCATCTAACGCTTTCGCAATTGGAAACGCCCCGAGATACGCATTCATGGCCACCACCTGCTGTGGCAGCGGAGTATCAAACGCCATCTCCCGAATATCAGCTTCGCGAAGCTGTTTGAGCTGAGGGAGCAGGTTATCCCCTTCAACAACCGCAATTTTGAGATCAATCCCTTGCGCTTCGGCAATTTGACGCAGGGCATTGGCAGCCCCTTGGGGATTGATACCGCCTGCATTGGTCACCACTCGAATATTCTGACGACGAATCTCTTTGAGGTGCTGTTTAAGTACCGGATCAATAAAATCGGTCGTGTAACCAGCCTCAGGTTTTCGCATTCTGACGCTAGCCAAAATGCCCATCGTAACCTCAGCTAACGCTTCGTAGACGATGTAATCCAACTTATTTGAAGCCAAAAGCTGCTGAGTTGACAGGGTCGAATCACCCCAAGCGCCTGCCGCCCCACCAATATTGATTATCTTGTTATTATCTGCCATTGTTCACCCGTAGAGACGCCCGCTGGGGCGTCTGGATTTGGTTAATCACGCCTAGTCGTTAAAAAATACGCGCCTCGTTTTTTAGTTAAGTGTTCCGAAGTTTCTAAATTGAAAAACGCCTTAGATAAAGGCTTCGGAACCTCGAGGAAACGAAGTTTATAGCCATCGTTTTATTCTAATCAGGAACTTCGTTTCACTTAATCTTTAAATCTGGAAGACGCGCCAGCGGCAGCGTCCTTACAATCAATTTATTTATTTCGGAATTCACGATCGTACTCTTCAAATGCAGTATCAACATTTTTTGTTGTCAATAGCATTGTCCATGTCCACGAAATACGGTTTATCCATTGTTCAATTTGTGTGGCTTCTTCTTTGGCAATCAACTTATTCCGACGCAACGTGCCTTCTTCGTGAACAGCCCACAATCTCCCAAAACAGATAATCGAAGCAATATCTGTAACGATATCGATTTCTATCGTTCTTTTTGAATCAGAAGCAATGCTCGGTCCTATCACGCGTAGGCATTCGATAATATGATGGAAGCATTCTTCAACTAGATGCAAATTCTTATACGGCCGTAAACGCCATAAAAAGCCAACTTCTACGCGTGAACCATTTAATTCTCCGCGTCCCGCATGATATCCTAACTCTCTCTTTGCCGTCTCCAGATCCATTTTCACATTCAAAATTTAGCCAGTATTTCTACATGACGCAGGGCCGCATCAATCGTAACAGGAAGAGTATAGCCACCACCATGCACAGATAAGACAGGGCATCCCGCCTTTTTTGACAATTCTAAAACGATTCGCGTCAAAAATTGATAATCT
>JBCCFD010000594.1:0-3210 GCA_039029915.1 Chloroflexota bacterium | reverse complement strand
GTGGCATGATGATCACCATAATAACCGCTTATGGCGGATAAAATTGAACTTGACACAATACTGACATTTTGAGGCATTTGTGTGAATGTATATTCAGCCGCCTCACGATATTTTTGCACCTCTGGCATACTATCAAGTAATGATAGACTCCCAAGAAACTGCTGGGTCTGGGTGAACTCAGCAATGGCTGCCAGGCTTAAATCATTGGAAACACCGTGAAAATGATCGACCCCAAACCCCAAACAAACCAGCATCTTATTTGAGATATCAATTGAAGCAGCCGCAGCGATGGAGGCAAAATCCTCGCCGGGTGTGCCAAGGCTATCTTCATCGCCGCGCATCAAGCTATCTGTTCCGCCATCAATCAAGGCAATGGCATCAATTTCTAATCTTTCTTGCAGAAACTGGTAATTTTGATGAAGTTGCAGCACTCCTTGTTTTTCAAATGAATATATTGGTGTGTCTAACTCCTGTTTTGATAACCATTGGGTTAAGTACCATTCTGGAAAGTAAATCCCTTTCACTCCACGCGTTTCTGGTGTGACTTTCATCATGGTTGGGGTTAGCCATTCTCCTTGGAATGCTTGTAGATCTGTAAATGAAAGGTTAGCAAGGAAGACGGTTTTTCCGGCTTCGAGCAGGCTGAAAAATAAGGGAAGACCACAAAAGATATCAAATCCTCCTCCGGCTCCAGCTAATAATATTCGATTGGCATTTTCAAATTTTTTGATAAAGGGTTGGGTAAGAAGATTCATGAGGTTCCAATACGTTTTATGCTTAATTGAGACAAACGGCCGTTTTGTACCAATCAACAATACATTAGATAACATACTGTATGCAATAACAAAAAAGCCGCTAGCTCGTGAAAGCTAACGGCTCTGTAAATTTTGACTAGCTGTGCTAGGCAGCGGGTTGAACTTGCTCACCCATTACGGCTTGATGCCTTAGGGCTAGGAGCTGCTGCCGAATTGCCTTGGGAGATTCTACGGCCCACAAAACACCTTCCGGTCCTGCGACGCCAACGCCTGCCGTTTGCACATGGATTCGCCAAATGCCAACCCATCTCATTAACAGCGTTTGCACCATTCTGATGTCGGTTACCCTGTCCAGAGGGATGCTTTTGCGCTGATAAGTGAAGACGCCTTCTTGAATGAACAAAATGTTGTCTTCAACTTGATACTCAAGTGACTGGGTGTATTTTTGCGAGTGCCAGAGTAGGTAGACGGTGAACAATATACTCAGTACGATGACCGCGCCTATAAACACTGCGAAAACTTTTGTTGGTGCTTCTTCTATGATGAAAATAGTGACTAGTGGGGCAACTATCCACACCGCAGCAAATAAAATTGTAAAGATGTGTGTCAGTTGATAGAAGCGATTAAGTAGGTTTTTTTGTAATTCAAAACGCATGGTAGACCTCCATTTTTGTTGATCTGCCACGGTTGGAATTTTAGCCCCTTCCGTATCAGTTTTTGACTTCTTGCTTACTATACGTGGCTGTTTTGATAAAGTTGCAAGGAAAAACAATAAATTAGCGAAAAATATTTAATTCTATGAAAATAGTTGTGAAAACGAGTGGTTTAGTTGTTGGTATCTGAAAATTTTGCGAATGTGTAAAAATCTCTTGTTAGCCAAAGCGGGTAGCTTCGCACGAGCCATTTCAGTTTATTTGAAAACTCCCCCCGATAAAGCTCTTTTAATTTGCCGAGCTGAACTTCAATAAAGGATGGCCCCTTAGCCTGCAAATCATACATAAGGTCATAGCCCAGATGGTGCAGGAAGTTGCGGGTCTGATGCTCAAAAATTTCAATTTCTCGTTGCGTTAATCTTTCCTGCCATCGTGTCGCCATTGATGGTTTTGGTTTTAAACCAACAAGCTTGTGCTGACGATTGGTATAAGAAGGAGGAATAAACCCAACCGCATCAAGCATGCTTTCATCATAATCAATTTCTAAAAATTGGCAGATTTGTTGAATCGTTGGTTCGGGATCAAGCACGAGCGATTCGTATCGTACCTGCATGATGCGATCAGCGCCCAAATCTGCTTCTGCAGCTAATCCAAATGATGTCATTCGCATCCACCAACGGGCTGCTTTGATTATTGAATTTGGACCCCAATCAAGTGGCAGGATTGAGGCGGCAACGGCTCGACCATCTCGGATGATGTGGATAAATTTAGCGTTAGGGAAAATGTCTAGTAGAGAACGAGCATAGCTGATGTTTTCTGGCGTGTGATCAACCCAAGCTGTGGGGTTTGGTTTACCGTGTCGTTTAGCATAAGCTAAGCTGAGGCTGTTTAGAATTGAAGCAAAGCTGTCTTCAGTCGTTAGGCTTGCCAGTTCTTCAATTGATTCAGGCAGTTCCCAAAGTTTGAATCGCCAATGTTTGGTTAAACTATTTAAAATGGCGTTGGTGTCTAAATTATCGGTTTGAGGCCAAAGGCGGCGCAAAAAATCAGACTTGAATTGAGACTCAGGAGAACAAATGATGTCTGGATGGGAGCCGATCATGGCTCCCAAAAGTGTTGTGCCGCTGCGGCTACACCCACCAATAAAAATTTGGCGTTGAATTTGGTCTTGATTGGCCAAGAGGTTATTTTTCTTGGTAGGTAAAGTTGTTGTCTGCATTTTCTAACGTAGGATGGTCAACATCCTTGGGTGAAAGTGATGGATTATCGATTGGCCAATCGATGCCGATGGCGGGATCGTTCCAAATAATGCCTCGATCGCATGACGGTGAATAATCGCCGGTTACTTTGTAGGCCACATCCGCTTTTTCGCTAACGACGCAAAAGCCATGTGCAAATCCCGGTGGCACCCAGAGCAAACGGCCGTTTTCCCTTGATAGCATTTCGCCAACCCACTGGCCATACGTCGGTGAGCCTTTCCGAATATCAACCGCCACATCAAAAATTTCTCCAGAGACGGCCCGAACTAATTTGCCTTGGGCATCTGGATTTATTTGATAATGAAGCCCTCGTAAAACCCCACGGCTCGAATGTGAGAAATTGTCCTGAACAAAACGCAGGGAGATTCCATTTTGCTCAAAAGCATTAAATTGATACGTTTCCATAAAAAAGCCGCGATCATCACCAAATTTTTTGGCTTCAACAAGGATGACGTCTGGAATAGCTAACCGTTACACACTCCACTGCATGCGCCAAGGAGTTGGTTGAGTGCCCCGGGATTTTTACTACTCCTCTAATATAAG
>JBCCFD010000593.1:0-3240 GCA_039029915.1 Chloroflexota bacterium | reverse complement strand
GTCAAACGACGCACTTTAGCCACCTTGGCCAAGAAAAGTGGAGCATTTCGGGCATGATTGATCGCACAAAGTTTGCCGCCCAAGGGCTTCATGGTGGCCAAGAAGGGGCGATGGGTGAGTTTATGCATAATGGCGAAATGGCCCCTCCGAAAACGGTGATGTGGATGGATTCAGCAGACACAATCACGATCAGCCCTCCGGGGGGCGGTGGGTATGGTGACCCCCTTACACGCGATACTCAACATGTTTTGCAGGATGTCATTGAAGGATACGTGTCGATTGAAGCAGCGGCAGAAATTTACAAGGTCGCTATCCATTACAGCGGCAATCCAGATAATCTAGTGCGCTTACCAAAACAATATGAGATCGATGAGGTCAAAACGGCCGTTTTGCGTAAGAACCGTAATTAGAAACTGGGAGATGGGTAGATTTGATGAGGTCTCCAATCCCCAATCTCTAATCCTTCGTCTCCAAAAAGGGAAGAATGATATGAAACCAACTCGCCCGATCACATTAACGGCCGTTGCCAAAGACAAGCTACACAAAGTGTCAACAGCGACGCTCACCTCACAGCTCATCCTGCACGGCTTTAAAAATACGTTCTTGTCCGGCCTGTGGCGGTTGAGCGGAAACGGCCGTATGGTGGGGTATGCCGTTACGGTACGCTTTGTGCCTGCTCGAGAAGATATGAACGAAAAAATGGCTGACCTTGCCAATAATCCCCAGCGTCAATCGGTCGAGTCTGTTGGGCCTGACGATGTGCTCGTCATGGCGGCAAGGGGCGAAACGCGCGGGGCTGTCATCGGTGACATCTTCGCTATGCGCATGAAGCAGCTTGGGGCAGCCGGCTTCGTCACCGATGGTTCGGTGCGAGACACGCCGGGCTGTGCAGAAATCGGCTTACCTATCTATCTCAAAGCCAGACAGGCCACCCGCTCTAACGTGTGGCATCATCCCGCCGATTGGAATGTGCCGGTAGGTTGTGCTGGGGTTCTAATTGAACCCAGGGATATCATCATTGGGGACGAGGAAGGGGTCGTTGCCATCCCAGCCCACGTCGCTGAAGCAGTTGCCCACGCCAGCTATGAGCAAGAAATCAAAGAAACGTTCGTCTTGGAGCGGGTTGAAGCGGGGCAGAGCACGATTGGCCTTTATCCATTCAATGATGAAATGGCGGCTGAATTTACTAGGTGGCGGGAAGCGAAAGGACTCTAATGAACTTTGGAAACAATCGCGCCAGAATCTCGAATAGCTCCACCCAAGTTGCCGAAGCTTTGCAGGATGAAATTTTGCACGGCAGGCTGCGCCCCGACGAGAAGCTCAATCAAAGCGCCATTGCCGAGCAGTTTGGCGTAAGTAAGATTCCGGTCCGTGAGGCATTACATCGTCTTGAGGCAGATGGGTTAATTACCTTTCAACCCAATGGCAATGCCACAGTTTCCTCATTATCAGTTGATGAGCTTTTTCAAATCTACCAGATGCGCATCGTGCTTGAAAAGCTCCTCCTCGAAGTTGCTTTTGATAGGATGACAGAGGTGGATTTAATTAAGGCTGAGAATGCGTTACGTCTCATCGATCATGAAAAAAATGCGTATCAGTGGATGAAGCTAAATTGGGCCTTCCACGATGCCTTATATCGCCCTTCTCAAATGGACCTTGTCATTCAAAATGCTGACAAGCTCTATATCAACTCAGTGCGCTACTTTGTGGCCCACGAGCTATTATCCTATCAAGACCGTTCTCAAGAAGAACATCGCGAAATACTGCAGGCCTGTCAGAATCGCACCCTCAAAGAGGCCCTGCAAGCCTTGGAAGCTCATTTAAAAGCCTCAGAGCAAGCCCTCATCACATTTTTGGAACAAGCAAATTAATTAGACCAGCTGCGAGATGTCAAGGTAACGTCAAATTGTGCCAATTTAGTTGAAATCTGGTCAAATTAGGCGGAATGTTGTCTAAGTAGCCATTCACTTAGCGCGTTAGGACCACATGGCTACTCTAAGCCCATTTGCCAAGACGCTAGCTTAAATGCGAATGGGCACTAGTGGTGCACCAAACAAGGTTTGACGGGTAAGTTTGGTGCACCTTCAAGTAGTCCTTGTCATCGTTACACCTTGCAAAAGATCTTTGGCGGACTACTAGGTTTGTTTTGGACGTTCTTGACAGTTCCGAAGCTTTTATCTTGCAACTAGCTACATATCACTTTGGTTTGCTCCGCCCAGTGATAAATCACTGGGCTACTCTTTAGGCGCCCTCTGGGCTTCAAAAAGCCCAAAGGGCGCATTTACCTTTTGCGGGGTGATTTATCACCGCGCTATTCTAAAGTGGTGTGTGGCTAGATCTTACAACGATTTTCATTTAGAGATTTTGGAACTCATCAGAGTCCTGTCAAACCATTTATAAGTTCTGGCAGAAACAAGGAGAAAAAAATGGATTTTATTGCTTGGTTAATTATTGGTGCCATTTCAGGTTGGTTAGCCGGTCAAATTTTGAAGGGAGGCGGTTTTGGCCTGTTGGGTAATATCGTCGTTGGGATTGTTGGATCGATGGTCGGTGGCTGGCTAGCTGGCATCTTGGGAATCTCAATAGGGAGCGGGCTTGTCTCCTCGATTATTACGGCCGTTATCGGGGCAATTGTGGTCTTTGTTGTTATCGGGCTGATACGCCGCTAACCGCTTAGCGACAAACCAGCAGCTTATCAGAAAATTGAATACGCGTGTGGCCGCCCATGTGAACCAGTGGGCGGCTTTGTTTTTCGTCTGAAATAATCTCGAGCGCCTCATTTACGTAAACATTTTGCCCGTTGAGCACGATAAAATACGGCCGTTTCCAGCCTTGTGTCCCCCACATAAAATTATACGCTCGCTGGGCTGTCCAGCTCAGATCAAGTTCAAAATCAGACGCCGCTGGCCAAGGCGCAGCGTACCCTCCTGAGAGCTGGCGCGTGGCTGACGCCTGATTGGCAGCAAGCTGTTCGAGCACTTCCACAAGGAGCTGACCCCCCATCTGAGCTAAAGCCCATTCGGTTTCTGCAGCAGAAATACCATTTGGAAGCCTAAACGGCCGTTGGGCAACCACATCACCTGTATCAAATCCCTCATCCATCCAGTGAATCGAGACGCCGGTTTCTTGGACACCCTGGCGAAAAGCCCAAAAAATGGGCGCCGCGCCGCGAAATTGGGGTAAGAGTGAGGGGTGAACGTTTAAACAACCAGCTGTAGGAATCTGTAAGATTTGAGGTGG
>JBCCFD010000592.1:0-3319 GCA_039029915.1 Chloroflexota bacterium | reverse complement strand
GATTTGGCTAGACCAAAACGGCCGTCTTTGCAGGGGGACTTCACCGGTTGGGAAAATAGTTGTCAAAATAACAATCGCGTCATCTTCCTCTGCCTGAGTCACAATTTGGTCAATTGATTTTTGAACATTGGCCACAATAATAGCTTCATCATCGGGAAAGAGGCCGATTGTTTTTAAATCATTGATGCCGACTTGTAAAAGCAAGATGTTTGTCTGGATGGGTGCCACATGGGCGTCATATCGCTGGGCCACTTGGACTGATGTTTGAGCACCAATGCCACGATTGACAAACGAAAATTGGTCATTATCCTCAGTTGGCCATTGGGCGGCGCGGGAATCACCAAACATTGTGATCGTAATTTTATCGTCCGACAAGATTTCTTCGTTGGCAAACGCATGAAGCCCTAGCGGTGAGAGCCGGGTGGCATTGAGATGAATGTAGAACGTTTCGGCCTGCTGGAAGATAATCCAACTGAGCCAGAGCGATCCGGCGAGTAAAAGGGTCAAGATGGTGATGATGATGTGGTGTCGTTGAATGTTTAGCATGATGTTGGTTGGTGCAATGGCTATTAGTAAATTGGTTCTTGGTGTATAGAAGGATGCCAGAGAAACGCCCGTTTGACGATGAATTGGTTCAACAGTTCTGGGGATCTGAGTGCAATGCATGATGCACCCATGTAAATTTTACAAAATATCATGAAAGTTGAACGCTTTACCCTACCTTAATTATAATGAATAGTGCCTGCAAATACAGCCTGAGCCTGTTGAAGGGGTACGCTTCAAATGCATTACCAATCATGCTTACGGCAGGTTCAAGAGACAGTTTTTAACTAAGATGAGGATATAAAGAAAGTGAAGCTTGTATTTTGGAATATTCGATCAGGGGGTGGCTATCGTGTTCCTGAAATTGCGGCGCAGCTGAAAAGTTGGGCACCCGATCTGATTGCCCTAGCAGAGTTCCGCGGTACTAAGGCGAGCGTCGATTTGACAGAGAGATTGCGTTCTTTTGGTTTTATTTACCAGCTGGACACCATTAATAAGGAAAAGCTGGCTATGAATGCCCTGCTTCTGGCTGCAAAAGTGCCGCTTCGTCAGATTGATCTCTCCAATGCACCCACAGAACCTTGCCGCTGGCTGCTGGCTACGGTGGAGGGCAAGCGGCCGTTTACGATTGGCGTTATGCACGTGCCGAATCGGGTGACCAAACGAAAGTATCCTTACTTTGATGCAGTGATGGATGTGGTTAATCATTGGACACTCGGGCCGGGATTGCTGGTGGGAGATACCAATACGGGTATTCCGCCATTAGATGGGTTTAGCAGTCCGTTTACCAAAGAAGAGATTGGCTGGATGAATGACCTTGATGCCGCTGATTGGAAAGATGCGCTTCGCTATTTGCACGGAGATAAACAGGTCTTCACCTGGTATTCTCACAAAAAGAATGGGTTTCGATTGGATGAAGCGTTCTTTAATCAAGAGCTGTTGCCCCGCCTCAAATCAATCGATCATCAGTGGGGAAAAAGCGCCACAAACCCTCAGCGCCAAGATGCTCTGAGCGACCACGCCGCTATTTTGCTAGAGCTTGATTAAGGAGCTGCGCCATTTTTTTAACGGCCGTTTCAATCTGGTCTTCAGGAACTGTGGCGTACCCAAGCACTAAACCGGCCCGATTGAGCGGCTCTGAGGCAAAATAAGTCAAAGGGGGGGCATAAATATCACCATTCATCAACGCTTTGGACACCAGTTGATCATTATTTCCATCGGGAAGCCAGCCTACTAAATGAAGGCCAGCATTACTTGGCTCAACATCCAATAACCCTCTGCAGTAATGATGCGCCATATCAACAAGTCTCGTTTGCCTGACCTCGTATAAAGTCCGCATTCGCCGTAAATGTCGCTCCAGATGGCCATTCTGTATAAATTGATGAACTGCTTCCTGCTCAAGAATACTGTTTCCTCTGTCAAAATAAGCCCTTGCCGCCCGCAGTGGCTCAATGAGTGATTTTGGAACGACCATGTACCCAATTCTTAGCGAAGGAAAAAGCACCTTGCTGTACGTCCCCATATAAATCACACGCCCTGCTTCGTCTAACCCTTGTAACGATTCCATAGGGTAACCAGCGTACCGAATTTCACTATCATAATCATCTTCAATAATCCAAACATCATTCTCTGCAGCCCACCTCAATAATGCCAGACGACGAGTCAAGCTCATGGTGACGCCTAAGGGGTATTGGTGTGATGGAGAGATGCAAACCATTCTGGCCTGAGGCGCTTTTTCGAGCCCTAAATCAAAATTTAGGCCTTCTTTGTCAACCTCCACTGGAATCAGTTTGGCCTGACGCAGCTGGAGGGCAATTTTGACGCCATTGTAACTGGGGTTTTCAACCCAAACAGTATCCCCCTTGTTAAGCAATAGGGTCGTTGCCACTGTTAAAGCCTGCTGGGTGCCGTTGGTGATAATGACTTGCTCTGGTGAGCAGTTTAAGCCTCGTGAGGTTTGTAAATAAGTGGCTAATGTTTCTCGCAGTGGACGGTGTCCTAATGGGGAGGGATAGCACAATTCTTCTGACTTGAGATTGCGCCAGCTAGCGGTGAGGGTCTTTTCCCATACTTTGTTGGGGAAGGCATCAACACCGGGCTGTGAGGAGGTAAACGGCCGTGATCCTGTTCTGTCCCAATAGGGATAAGGCAGTTCTACAATTAATTTGCCCTGATCAGATAGGTTGACGTGCGTTAACTTTCGTTCATCAGCCGCAGAGGTTTTTTGATTTAGGGTTGGTTTCCCAACTTGAAGATTTGAATCAGGCAAATTGTGCGTAACCCGAGTATCAGCCCCCATGTGCGTTTCGAGATAGCCCTCAGCAATTAATTGCTTATAGGCATTCAGAACCGTATTGCGAGATATTTTTAGATCCTTGGCTAATGTTCTTGTTGGGGGAAGGCGGGTGTCTGGTTTAATTTGTCCCTGCAGAATTCGCAGGCGAATATATTCGTATAGTTGTCTGTGGAGAGGGGTTGGGTGATTTTTTTTAAGATCAAGCCCACTGAAGTGGAAGTGATTAACAATTTTAGACATTGGTGGCCTCAATCATTAGATTTGGACCTATTATATTGAGTTATTTTCGGTGTTCAAATTGATCAATCTTTACAAATAAGGGTTGTTTTCCTTGATCGGGCCACTCATTTCCTATGATTCATCTGATTAGATTCACTGCCCACTGCTCCTAATTATCAGCTTGTTGCAAAAATCGAGCTATTTTTTAGATCTTTTTTTCTTTTAATGATAGTTGTATTAGAATTGGTTCTGCTAATCTTG
>JBCCFD010000591.1:0-3342 GCA_039029915.1 Chloroflexota bacterium | reverse complement strand
CGCTTGCCACTGGTCAAAGCTGATTTCTTCAAGCGGGACGCCCGGTGCGCCAATGCCAGCATTATTGAAAAGGAGGTCTAAACGGCCGTATGTTTCCCACGTTTTTGCAAAAAGTGCCTGCACCGATTCAGGTTTGGCTATATCTGATGGCACAACGAGGCAATGAGTCGACTTGGCCAAAACGGCCGTTTCTTCTAGGGCGTCAACCCGTCGTCCAACAAGCACAACGTGAAAGCCTGCCTCTGTGAGGGAAACGGCCGTTGCTCGCCCAATGCCTGAGCCCGCGCCGGTTACAATTGCAATCTTCATGATTTATTCTTCATAATCAACTGGATTTTCTTCTATTAATTCGCCCCAAAAGGGAATACTTAAAATATCTTCCCGACTGTAATCCGAAACGGCATTTACATAGGCCTGCTCATGGTTAATAGCTAATAGTTGGGCAAATTCTACTAGAAGAAATTTTTTCAAATTCATCCCGTAAATGATGATGTCTGATTGATAAACAGAGAAAATTGGATTATTTACTTGTGTTGGTTTTCCAAGCAGGTAGCGGTGCCCAATAATAGGAATAAGTGGTGGAGCATTTTTGACTAAAGAGCGAACAGTTTCGAATTGATCTTCTTGATTAGAGGGTCGTTTCCCCCATCCGTTAAACCACAAATCATTTTGAACATCAAACAACAGTTCCTCCAGTGGCCAGGCTAAAGCATCTTCAATAAAAGAGTCATCTTGATTCCAATTAAAAAATGATGGTGCATCAGAAAAGATCATTCCTTCATCAGTCCAATGTGCCCTTTGCATATTTTGATCAGGAGCCCCCAATAGTTCAAGGAATCTTCGGTAATCTGGTGGAAATAAGATATTCCATTTCTTCTCAGCCGAATCGATTTCTTTTGGAGTCATACCAGTCAGCCACTTTGTGTTGGGTCTCCATTGAGTACCTCCAACGCCGCGAGCTTTGAAATCAGCTAAAGAATTTGTTTGAATATCGGCCCATGCTGATTCTGTCTTGTCTTTAAACCATTCAAGAAAATCATCGAGTGGCATTTGCTCAATGTGTGCATAAAACTTTTTTGAGTCCAATTTGATTGTTCCTTTTTATTTTGGCTTTGCAATTGTTAACATAAAGTCTTGAAACGGCCGTAATTCTTCGTACAAATACCCCAACATGCCAACCGCTTCAGCTCCATCGATATTGATTTGCCGATCATCAATAAACAACGCCTCTTGCGCTGGAATGTCTAATTCGCGTAGCGATTGATGGTAAATTTTAGGGTCTGGTTTGCGAACCCCGGCTTCATACGAAAAGATAACCGACTGGAATAGTGAGATGTCAATGTTTTGGCTGACCCGCTCACGTGTGCCAGATGTTGCATCGCTGATGATACCTAGCTTGTAGTAGGGGGCTAATGCTTGAATGTTTTCCATTAAGTCTAAATCCCAGCGGCCATGGTAATATTCAGCCTTCAACTCCTGAAGATCATTTTCGGATAATCCAAGTTTTGTATTTCGGTCAGCCCAAACTTCTTCACTACTAATTTCACCAATGGCGGCTTTGTCGTAAAGTGGTGAGTTAAACACAATTTCATCAAACGTTTGGAAATCAAGACCGCATTTAGCCGCCCATTTTTCCCGTAAGGGAGGGCCGCCTGCGGCCCGAAAAATAACACCGCCAATGTCGAAAATTAAGGTTGTGATTTGGTTCATGCGGCTCCTTTTGAGGTTACTTTTGCTGGCCGGTAACGGCCGTTGTCAATCCCAGCACAATGTAAATAACACCTGCAAAATTCTTTTGAAACCGCGCCACGCGCAGGCTACCAGACAGCGCGTTTCTAACCGCACTGGCTAAAAGCACATAAACTGAATCGCTAATCAAAGCTAGCGTCAGAAAAATCAATCCTAAAATTAAGATTTGCAGCGTCGGATTACCAGCTTCAGGGCTGATAAACTGGGGTAAAAAAGCGACAAAGAATAGAACGCCTTTGGGGTTAAACAAGTTCACCACAAAGCCTTGCCAGTAGATGCGCAGAGGATTGGCCTGTTCACCCGCTTCGGGTGTGAGTGTCTCTGGCTTTGTGCGCAGTGATTTTATGCCTAAGTAAACGAGGTAGGCGGCGCCCAAATATTTGACGACAGTAAAAGCCACGACGCTTTGCAGGAGGAGCGCGGCTAATCCTAAAGCGGTTAGCAAAACATGCACCACCGAACCGGTCATGATGCCCAGCACCGAGACAAAACCGGCTAAACGGCCGTGTTCGATACTGCGAGCCACAATAAATGTCACTGCAGGTCCTGGCACAATAAGCAGCGCAACAGTAGCCGAAATAAAAATAAGTAAAGAAGAAAATTCAAACATATTAATCCCCGTAGCTAATCCGATAAATAACGTCTTGTAAATAATCGCCAACATAAATTGCCCCGTCAGGCCCTTGGGTGAGGCCAAGCGGGCGAGCATCTGGCCATAGGGCAAACCAGTTCATTTGCGTGGTGTAGCCATCCCCCTCTGGACGAATCACAATTTGCAGAACGCCTGTTTGGACTCGCGTTTCAAATGAGCCAAATAAGGTGACAAAGGCGCTCCATTGATAAGCAGGTGGGAATTCTGAGCCGGTATAAAACTCGATGCTGTTGGCTGAGGCCCGCGCCTCAAAAAAGCCCACCGCTTGCTGTGTGCCTTCACAGTCGGTGCCGTTTAGCTCACCCCAGCAGTTGGGCCACCCGTAATGTTCACCCGGGATGATGTGGTTGAGTTCTTCAAAGGGGTGATGGACACCAAGGTCGTCACGGCCGTTATCGGTAGCAAAGATGGCGTTTGTCTGGGGATGAAACGCAAAGTCATATGGATTACGCAACCCCTCCGCAACGATTTCACCAGCACCAGAATTAGGGTCAAAGCGCATAATGGTGGCGCTGCGCTCATCTGGCTCATCGCACACATCGCAAGTAGAGCCAACCCCCATGTAAATCCAGCCATCTGGCCCAACTTTGAGATTGTTGTTTTGGTGGAGTCCAGTTGGGAGTCCCGTAATTAGGTCAAAGCGACTTTCGGCGCTGTTGTTGCCATCTAAATCGCGCAGAACGGTCACTTTGCCATTGCTTGAGACCAGCACGTCTCGCGGCTGGCTGCGGGCAAATACGCCCAGCGGGGTGTCGAAGCCGGAGGCAAAAATGTCATCTTGGTCGGCACGGCCGTCTCCATCAAAGTCAGTAAAGACGTGAACGGTGCCGTCAAATGAGGTCGCAAATAAACGGCCGTTTGGATCAAACGCTAAGCTCGTTGGTCGATAGATGTCAGCATATTTTATGATGGAGAAACCGGGTGGCACAATGGCGCCGGGT
>JBCCFD010000590.1:0-3398 GCA_039029915.1 Chloroflexota bacterium | reverse complement strand
GGCGAGGCGGTTCTGGAATCCTTGTTGAGCAAAGGTTTGGGAGAGACGGATCCAAGCGCCGAAGGGCATATCCCGCATAAATAGCACCACAACCCGTGGTTGCTGGCTAAAGTCACCGCTTTTGGGAACGAAATAGGTCGCTTCGGTTTTGATGCCTAGGAGCGATCCGCCTTTTGTGCCCATCGCCTCAAACGAATTTTGATTGCTGGAGAATGCCATAGGCCATTCGAGATACCCCTTCATGAGAACAGACACCTCTGGAGAAATAAATGTTTCGGTAATCACGCCTGCCATGATTTGGGCATATAAGTTGGCTGAACCGGTTGAATCAAGTCGGGTGGCCGCTTCTTGCTCAAGACGATGGATATTTTGAGGCCGTTCAACGTCTCTGCGCCACGCTATTTCGGACTCACCCCAGGCGCTGTTTAGATACCGTTCATTCATTTCCCAAACTCGGGCAGCATACACTTCTTTGCTTAGGCCAGTCAGCTCGTTTAGCACGCGATTGGTGAGCCGGGGCTGTTCATGGTTTTGCCAGGTGAGGATTAAACCAATATGAGGCAGGATGGGGTGGGGTGTGAAGCCCGCATCTGTCACGATGGCGTTAATCGCTTCGGTGCCCAGCAGATCGATCAAATAATCGGGGGCGGCATTGTCGCTGTACTCAATCATTGCAAAAACAATTTGGTCAAGCGTCACTGTTTGTGAGGGATCGGCAGCAAACCCAAACTCGTCTATTTCAATCCCCAACACTTCAAGAGCGGCAAGATGTGCGCCACCGTTGGTGCCGGGCAGGTGAAAACGCTGCCAGTCGGCAAGCGAAACGGCCGTTTCTGGTTCCAAGTCTCCTTCAGCAACCGCCTGAGCATAGGCGGCCAAAACGAGAATCTTTTTCGTGGAGGCCAGCGGCATTTGTTCATCGGCGTTGTGGTAAATTTGAGTTTCGTCATTAACGGCCGTGCCGTCAGGGGCAACTGTGTATGAGACAAGGGACACGTTTTCTTGATGCGCTTCCAAAAAGTCAAGGACGCTTTCTGGTGTATTTAACCCAGTGGCATAGGCTGGCTCCGCTAAAATGTCGACCAAGACAAGCGTAACCTGTCGGATGCGATACCAGTTGAACGCAGTGGTTAGCCCAATAAGCAAAACGGCCGTGGCTAAAATCCAACCACACCCAATGAGAATTTTTCGACCTGCGCTTTTTTCTTGCATATTAATTTCCTTCATTGCCGTCTATTTGGTCATTGTCAAACTGGCTCAAAATATCAATCGATGAGGCTAAAATAACCAGCAGCGGAACTGCGGCCGTTTTGGCAATGCCGTATACGCCCCGCGAGCGCTGAGCGATCAAGCCGTTTTCAATTAAGCTGTTGAGATGGTGATAAAATTTGCCAGTTGACGGGATGCCAAGGTGTGTCTGTAATGTTTGGCGGTCCCTTGGTCCATTCAGTAAAAGTTGCACAATGGCTAATCGCTGCGGATGGCCTAAGGCTGCCAGCAAGGGGGCAAGCTTTTCGCTTTTTTGTTGAATGATGAACGGGATTGCTCGCTCAACATACCACGCCTGTGGCGCTTCTTCATTTGTAAAATCTCCTGCGTAAACAATAGAGCCTTTAACGCTGCGTGCTTCAAACATCTCTCCGCGACGATTTTGCAATCGCTGCATTAAATTAAAATCAATTTCCCCTGGAGCAACATCTTGAACGTGATGCTCTTGTGTCCTCTCTTTTTCTTCCAATAAAGTGACGCGCTGTTCTAGATTGGTGAACTTTTCTTCTAAGGTTTCAATTTTCTGATTTTCCATCATGCTACGCGCCTTTTATCTATAAAAACAGATTTAATTGCCGAAATAATACGATATTATGGATAAAATGTCAAGAAAAACAAAATAATTGCCGAATTTAAAGCTTTGTATTCTATAAAAACAGAATACGTGGGCTTGCTTTTTGGATTGGAGGAAAAGTTAGGTGGAGAAAGTTAGGCCAATCAGTCAGCTAAAGCACTAACGGTAGAGTTGGCTCAAAGAGATACCTAGTTCTTGGTTTTGTACTTGCTTACTCAAGCACACTCGATCGATAGCGATTTTGTCTTCTCAAATAGATAGGGTTATAAAATCGTGGTGCTCATTTTGTTCGCTCGTATAATTTATGCAATATGATGAGCCTTTGTTGAATATAGGCAAAGCAAAAAGCATTGCCAATACACAAAGCTATGGGAGACTTTGTGGTGAACATAGACTGCGATGTAATATGAGCAGGAAAAAGAATATCCTCTTCATTATGGCTGACCAGCTTCGATGGGATTATTTATCCTGCTATGGTCATCCACACCTCCATACGCCAAACATCGACCGATTGGCAGAACAGGGGGTTCGGTTTGAACGTGCCTACTGCCAAGCTCCTTTGTGCGGTCCGTCACGGGCCAGTATCTATACGGGGCGGTACATTTCGTCGATTGGTAACTATTGGAACTCACAGCGTCTCGGCATTATGCACTGGACGATTGGGGATTATTTGCACCAGCACGGGTATCGAACGGCCGTTGTTGGAAAAGCGCATATGCAGGCGGATGTTGAGAATATGAAGCGGCTAGGGATAGCAGAAGATTCTGAAATCGGCCGTAGATTAGCTCACGGTGGGTTTGAGCCGTTTGATCGAGATGACGGCATTCATTCAGACGGGCTGCTTAAAATCCGAAAACGAGAATCTCGCTACAACACCTATCTCCGCAATCTTGGTTATGACATCAAGAATCCATGGGATCGTAACGCTAACGGCTCGCGTGATTCTGATGGCAACTTCAAAAGCGGCTGGTACATGCAAAACAATACTCGACCAGCTGCCATTGCCGAAGAGCATTCAGAGACGGCTTACATGACAAACCGCGCTATGGAATGCATTGATGCGATGGGTAATACGCCTTGGTGTGTCCACCTCAGCTACATAAAGCCTCACTGGCCCTATCATGTATCCGCCCCCTATCACAATTTGTTCGGGCCTGAGCATATACTGCCCCGCAATGCGCATCTTGATGAACTCGTTAATCCGAATCCAGTCTACCGAGCATTTACACAAACGCGTGGGGCTAAAAACTTCTCGCGGCAGGCGGTGCGTGAGCGTGTGATTCCAGCTTATATGGGGATGATCAAACAAATAGATGATCACGTTGGCCGACTAATTGTCCGGTTGGAAGCGCGTGACCAGCTGAAGGATACGGTTATTGTCTTCACCAGTGACCACGGCGACTATCTTGGTGATCATTGGCTCAACGAAAAAGATCTGTTTCACGAGGAGTCGGTACGGATTCCGCTAATTATTTGTGATCAGCGCCATTGGTTCCCTGGATCGCTCTCGCCTTAGCCACCAGTTGCGAAATGGTTTGAGGATCCGCGGCGTGAG
>JBCCFD010000589.1:0-3415 GCA_039029915.1 Chloroflexota bacterium | reverse complement strand
TCTTTCTATGAAGAGTTTATCAAGATCACACAATGGAATTAGTAGTTCATAGGGATCAATATCTGTGGCTAAGATAGCGGCATACGCCATTTGGCAAGCAACATAAGCTGTTTCTAAACCAGTATATGCTTCCAAAAACGCACCTGCCGCTTCAGGAAAAAACTGTATATTTTCCGGTACAGTTTCTTCACGTAATCCCTCAAAAACAGAACGGGCTTTGTCTTCATCTTCTAAATAGACATAGTTCATTCCTAAGACAAACCGCATTGACAAATAACTCTCTAGGCCATATGGCTCATACTCCTGCTTGGGTATTCGCAGAGCCTCTTCAAGATAGTTTACTACTTCTGTGTAGCTACTTAAATTCTTACCGTACAGTCTAGACATGAATGTGCGTAGAATATCCAAAGGGTCTTTGGGCAACTCAGCAAACCTTGTCTCAACAATTTCGTATTCACTCCCTGTCCAGGCATAAATCGACTGTTCACCGGTAACTGGGCTTTCTAGTCGTAATCGAGAAACATCGTCACCTTCAATAAACCCCCACTCTTCTCCAAGAACACCTCCGCTAAAACTCAATGGTGTTCCAGAAAGCGGTTCTAAATTTTCACCATTCCAGCGGTAAAAATAAAGCGTATCAAAAAGCATAGACCCGCTATTGCCCCACAGTTCAACGACAAGCTCTGGTTGAGGGTCACCTGTAATATGTCTCGCTTCAAAACTGGTAATGCCTCCTGAAAAGCGAGGCCTTGCAGCCCATTGGCTTACAATTGGGGTCACGATAAATTTTCCCGTTACCTCTTGCCTAATCATTATCAATGTTCTCCCATCAAAAAGGCTAGATGAGCGTTCGATTGGCAAGATGATCACCTCTTTTCCATCACCAAGTAAATTTGGGATAGTGTAAGAAAAAGGCAAACAGCCTAGACAATCATTCTCGCCAATTTTGAACCCATTTGATTCTAAATATGTATTGAGGGAATCTATTATTGTTACATCAGAATTGAGGGCATCTTCGATTTGCTGAGCCATGATAGCGTCAACCGCAGCACCAGGACGATACGTATTGGCATCAATCATTTGCCATTCAACTTCATTACGAAATTCGCTATCAGGGTACCGTAATATAAATTCATAACCACTCAACAATATTTGCTCACGCCCTCTATCTCCATAATAGGTATGAAGTCCGTAATCGGCTGCAAAATCATTGGCAAATAAGGTCATCTGAGCAACCAGGTCAGCCGCTTCTAAGTCTAACCATTCACGAAGCCGATAAGCAGCAAATGAATCAAGAGGGGCATCAATGACAGGTGGTAATGTGGGGAGGATGAATTGAGGTGCTTCTGTTGGTTCAGGTGTTGGGGTGTGGGTTGGGGCAACACTTGGTAATTGTGTCGGCGTGATTGTGGGTATAACGGCCGTTTCTGTTGGCAAAACGGCCGTTTCCCTCGGCACAACGACAGCCTGAGTCACAGTTGGAGACAGCCCCACTGCAACCGTTTGTGGGGTCTCTACAGCTTCTCCATTTGCACACCCAATAATTAAAAAGATAAAGAGTAAACTGGCCCATTTTTTCATAAACGCCATTATAAACCGTTCAATTTGCGTACCTACTTACCATTTATGAGCCCTTATCCTTTTCAGCCAAAAATTAAAGGTTGACAACTGTTATCATTTGATTTATCTTTATTTCTCACATTTTTAAGAAATTAATATTTCAAAGAGGTCCCATGCAATTTAAAGGCTTTCAAGGATTTACCATTATCTGGTTTGGCCAGCTTATTTCAATGCTCGGTACGGGCACCACCCGCTTTGCCCTCACCGTTTGGGCCTACCAACAAACGGGGACAGCCACGGCCCTCGCGCTGGTGGCGTTTTTTGCCTTCGCCCCGCTCGTCATCTTCAGTCCCATTGCGGGCGTGCTGGTAGACCGCTGGAATCGCAAACTGGTCTTGATGCTCAGCGATTTAGGGGCAGGCTGCGCCACAATTTTCCTATTGGTTATGCTCTCAACGGGCAATTTGCAAATTTGGCACATCTATCTGGCCAGCGCCTTTGCCAGTACGTTTGAAGCGTTTCAGTTTCCGGCCTTTTCCGCAGCCACCACGCTCATGCTCGACAAATCACAATACGGCCGTGCTAGCGGCATGCTCAGCACCGCGAATTCAGCCTCCCAAGTTGTGGCACCGCTTATGGGTGGCTTCCTCCTTGCTTTTATTGGCCTAAACGGCATCCTGCTCATCGATATCGTAAGCTTTGTGGCGGCACTGGCCTTAATTGCGATTGTTTCCATTCCTCAGCCAACTCCCAGCGAGGAAGACACGGCCCAAAAAACGTCATTTTGGCAAGACACCCTCTTTGGCTTTCGCTATATTATCGAACGCCCCAGCCTGCTGGGCATGCAGGCCGCTTTTTCAGTTTTTAACCTTCTAGGTTCATTTGGCATTATCATGCTGGCGCCACTGGTTTTGGCCCGAACGGGGAGTAATGAAGTCGTGCTGGGCTCGGTACAATCAGCAGCTGGAGTTGGGGCCTTAGTGGGTGGCATCCTAATGAGCATTTGGGGCGGCCCAAAACGACGCATACACGGTGTATTTATAGGGATGCTTCTTTCAGCCCTACTGGGTACGCTATTCATGGGGATGGCACAGTCCGTTGTGGCCTGGTCCGCTGCAGCTTTTGCGCAGATCTTTTTTATACCAATTATGAATGGATCGAATCAGGCCATTTGGCAAAGCAAAGTGCCTCCCGCTCTCCAAGGGCGCGTCTTTGCCACGCGCAGGCTACTTGCCCAAATCACCTTTCCTATAGCTATGCTCATTTCTGGCCCACTTGCCGATCGCGTTTTAGAGCCCGCGATGCAGCCAAATGGTGCACTGGCTCCCACTTTTGGCTGGCTAGTCGGCACTGGCAGCGGGGCGGGCATTGGCCTGATGATTGTAGCCACTGCTATAATATCAGCGGCAGCGGCCCTTTCCTGCTATGCGTTCCCTGTAGTTCGCAACATTGAAGGGATTCTGCCAGATTTTGATACTGCAATCACCCAACCTGAGTAATTTATGCTTCCAGCTCCTGAATCCGTTGATGCCGCCGTTGTTTATGAGCCTGTCTTCACGCAGCTTATGAGCTTAACAATGCTCGTCGATAGCGAACGGTATGACGGTTTAGACGATTGGGTTCTCAAAGTGACCAATCAAATGAGTGCTGAAATACATAATCAGCATCGACTTTTATTCTCCTGGTTTTGGATGGATTCACTCGTCAATGTCGTTGAACGTGGGGAAGCAACACAATCATTCAACGCATACATCAGTGCCATAGAGGCATACAACCCCATCATGCTCCGTAACAAGCTGTTTGAGCAGATGACCCACTCTACACATACGGCCGTTGGCTCAGATTACCGATTGAT
>JBCCFD010000588.1:0-3450 GCA_039029915.1 Chloroflexota bacterium | reverse complement strand
TCTAAATCATTGGCGAGAACAAGGACAACACCATGAGCAAACGAAGACGAGGTGGCGGGCGAGCGGCGCGAATAGCGATGCGAACGGCCGTTAATGACGACAAAAAATCCCCTATCCAAGCGGGGTTTATGGGCGGGCAGTATAAGCCTTTAAAAGATGACGATGTGGTGCGGCTGCATGAAGCCGCGCTTGAAATTTTAGAAACGATTGGGATGGGCGATCCAATTCCACTGCTGGTTGAATTGGCAACGGCTCGGGGTGCAACGGTCAACGACCAAGGGCGACTTTGCTTTCCCAAATCGTTAATGGATGAACTGATTGACGGAGCGGCAAAGGAGATTACGCTTTACGGCCGTATTCCCAAGTATGATCTCAAAATCAGCAAAGAACGGGTGCACTATGGCACGGGCGGCGCGGCCATTTCCGTGCTCGATTTCCAGACCGGTAAGTATCGAGACTCAACGCTGCAGGATATTTATGACTTTGCTCGGCTAACCGACCAGTTAGACAATGTCCACTGGTTCACGCGCTCTGTGATTGCGGCTGAATTACACGATCCGTATGAGCTTGACATCAATACCGCCTACGCGTTAGTGGCTGGCACCCAAAAGCATATTGGCACAGCCATCACGATTGCTGAAAATGTCGAGCCGGTGACGAAGCTGTTTGATTTGGTGGCTGGGGGTGAGGGTGAATTCAAGAAACGGCCGTTTGCCAAACTGCACACTAGCCCCATCGTGCCTCCTTTACGCTATGGGGAAGACGCTTCCGATACAATTGTAGAAGCCATTAAACACGGCTGGCCTATCAACGCTATCACTGCCGGACAGTCTGGGGCTACCTCACCGGCTACGCTGGCCGGCACGCTCGTTCAAACCCATGCCGAAACGTTAGCGGCGCTAGCTTTAGTCAATCTCATTAAGCCTGGGCATCCGTTTATCTTTAGCAACTGGCCCTTTGTGGCCGATCTGCGCACGGGGGCGATGACGGGGGGCAGTGCTGAAGGTGGACTCGTCAATTCAGCCGCAGCCCAATTGGCCAACTATATCGATCTGCCTAGCGGGGTAGCTGGCGGTATGCCCGACTCAAAAGTCCCAGACATGCAGGCTGGATATGAGCGGGGTTTAAACAACGTCATGATTGGTTTGTCCGGTGCCAACCTCATTTATGAGTCAGCGGGGATGCTGGCAAGCTTGCTAAGCTGTTCCTACGAAGCGTTTGTGATTGATAATGAAGCCAACGGGTACGCTCTCCGCGCCATTCGGGGTATTGAGGTGACTGATGAAACGATTGGGTTAGGTACCATCGCTGAAACCGTAGCTGGTCCGGGCCACTATCTGGGCACGGACCAAACGATTAAGGTCATGGAGACGGAGTATCTCTATCCTGACCTTGGCGATCGCACAACGCCAACCCAGTGGGCCGAGTATGGGGCCACTGATATCTGGCAACGGGCGCGCCAGCGAGTTCAAGCGTTGATGAAAAATTACCCAACCTACCTTTCAGCCGAACAAGATGCCGAAATTCGCGCCCAGTTTGATATTCAACTTCCCCCAGAAGCGACGAAGCTCGCTACTGGTCGCTGGTAACACTCCAAAAAGTACGGGTGAGGTAATTGAAGATATTTCCTCAGCGCGATTATTACTTTGTTACCAAAGTTTTTAAGTATTCCTTCTCTGGAAGAAGTTTAATTGTCTTTTGTAACGGAATATTATGTAAATTTCACAAAATATCTTGAAATAAAACTGGGTAGAAAAGTGAAATTTACTCGGTGAAAATCAAATTTGAGTCGATTCTTTTTCAAGATACTTCTTGATTTTCACATATCTCACCCAAACAGCAAACGATCACCAGCGATCATTGTAAGATAACAAACTATTTTTAGAAAAATATCCCTGAGATTTAGAGTTGTATTTCCACCCTATTTTTCCTCTTCTTATCCCCAAAGTGTAAAGAGTTTTACAGTTGGCTGTAATCAGATTAGAAAGTCCCAACCCCTATTCTGCACTCTATAAAGTAGTGGAACCTTTGTAGTGTAATTTAGAGATTGCGAGCCACCCCAACAACCAAATTAACGCTTCCCGCTCGCTTAAGTGTTCCGAAGTTTCTAAATTGAAAAACGTATTAGATAAAAGCTTCGGAACCTCGAGGAAACGAAGTTTTTAGCCGTCTTTTTATTCAAAACAGGAGCTTCGTTTCACTTAAAGTAGTGAATATTTAATGCAGAAACCCAAACAAATCGTTCGTATCGTTATTTTTTTGACGCTATTTTTAATTTTTACGCCCTCAACCGTGAGCCACGGCCGTTTCTCTGCGACCCAAACAGTCGCTGACCACAATGACGCTTACTGGGCAGCGCTTGCCAAAGATGAGCCAGCTTTTATCGTGGATCAATCCCAGCTTTTAGTGGCATCGGCTGATGATCTGGATGAGCTAGGGCAGTGGAGCAGTGTGATGGCTTGGCCACACATTCCCGTCTCTGCCGCGAATTTACCAGACGGCCGTTTAGTGACATGGGCGTCTAGCCAAACCACCAGCTTTCCCGAAAACGACCCCGAATTTACCTATAGCTCCATTTGGGACCCTGTGAATGAGACCTTTACTGACGCCAATCACAGCACCCACAACATGTTTTGCGCCCACAATGTGATGCTCGAAGATGGCACTGTCTTTGCCAATGGTGGTCGGGACACCACAGAATATGTAAGCACCTTCGACTATCAAACGGGCACGTGGACCCAAATTGAATCAATGGATCAAAAGCGCTGGTATCCAACGACTGTGGCTTTGCCATCGGGCCAAGTATTCACGGCGTTAGGAGACGGGGCGACTGAGCATCCTGAAGTTTGGACCCCCGGTAGCGGTTGGTCGGAAATGAGCGGCGTTGATTTAGGTCATGTCCTCGTCTCAGAACATGATTTATCAATGGAGTGGCCCTTCTTAGCCATTGCCCCAGATAACTCCATCTTCCACGCTGGCCCAACCCCCGAAATGCACAGCATTAGCCTCGTCGGTGACGGTGCGCTGACACATCTGGGGACGCTGCCTGATGCCAGCTGGTATGCCAAAGACGGCACCTATGTCATGTTTGATGAAGGCAAGATGCTGATTGTTGGCGGTCGCAACGCCAATTCCAGTATTGCCTCGACGAACAAGGCGATGGTTGTTGACATCAATGGCGCGGAGCCTGTTCTTACATCAACGAACTCAATGGCACACGCCCGCTCGCATCACTCCGCCGTCATGATGCCCAATGGCGAGGTATTTGTGGTTGGTGGGTCAGGCTTGATCAAGAAGTTTTCCGATGCAGGGAGCAAGCTAACCCCTGAAATTTGGAATCCTGATTCAGGTGAATGGCGTGAAGTGGCCTCGATGGTCACACCGCGTAACTATCATTCAGTTGCGATTTTGCTGGCAGACGGCCGTATTCTGGTTGGTGGCGGCGGTCTT
>JBCCFD010000587.1:0-3451 GCA_039029915.1 Chloroflexota bacterium | reverse complement strand
TAATGTTAACTTTGCAAAGGATGCCGGGCTGAGTTCTCCCGCAGATATTGTTGGGAAATCAGATGATGATCTACCTTGGACCACAGAGCAGACTAAGATGTTTCAAGCCGATGACCGTACAGTTGTTGAATCTGATCAGCCCAAGCTTAACTTTGTGCAAGCCAGACGTCAGGCTGATGGACGTGATGCCTGGCTGCAAGTGAATAAGGTGCCTTTACATGATACGGACGGTAGCGTCATGGGCGTACTAGGAACCTATCAAAATATCACCGAGCAAATTGAGGCTCGTGAGGCCCTGCGGCAAGCGAAACGGGAATCATTTGAAGAGCGACAGCGACTGGCTCGGGAATTACACGATGCGGTCAGCCAGACGCTGTGGACGGCCAGCTTAATGGCTGACTTGCTACCCACCGTTTGGGGTAAAGATCGCGAAGAAGGTGAAAAGACCTTAGCAAAACTGCAGCTATTGACCAAAGGCGCACTCGCTGAAATGCGTATGTTGCTGCTAGAACTTCGTCCCGCTTCTTTGGTAGAGACTGAGCTGAAAAAGCTCCTTGAACGCTTAGCTGAAGCTACAATGAGCCGCAAAAAGATGGAAATTGTTGTTTTGGCTGATTCAATTTCAGATATTCACCCAGATACGAAGATTGGCTTGTATCGAATAGCTCAGGAGAGCTTGAATAATATTGCCCGTCATTCAAGAGCCGAACATGCCAAGATTTCGCTGAAACAAGTTGATGATGAAATTCATCTTATCATTTCAGATGATGGCAGGGGCTTTTCAAAAGAGAACAATGTAACCGATCGGATGGGGCTTAATATCATGCATGAACGCGCAGCTGATATCGGTGCTCAACTTTCTATAGATTCAGAAGTTGGAAAAGGGACAACCGTAACAGTGCTATGTGCGAATCAACCCGGGCGGAGAAACAATCATGAGTAAAAAGATTCGCGTTTTAATTTGTGATGATCATGACATGCTCAGGGAAGGGCTAGCCGTTTTTTTGAAAACAAGCAATGATTTAGAACTCGTTGGGGAAGCCAGTTCCGGTACAGAGGCTATTGCGCTGTGTGCTGAGCTTGCCCCGGATGTGGTGCTCATGGATCTGCTGATGCCAGAGGTTGATGGTGTTGCAGCAATCAAAAAGATTTTAGAGCAAGACCCAAATGCTAAAGTGATTGCCCTATCAAGTTTTTCAGAAAACAAGCTGGTTCGGGCAGCTATTGAAGCTGGGGCCATGAGCTATCTGCTTAAAAATGTTTCAGCTGAAACATTGGCTGAGTCGATTCGCATTGCTTATTCTGGCGTGGCGACCTTCTCGCCCGAAATCACCCAAAACTTGTTAATGAAACCATCTGAAAGCAACATTCAGCTGACTAATCGTGAATCGGAAGTGCTGGCACTGATGATTGAAGGATACTCCAATGCAGAAATTGCTTTCCAGCTAAGCATTAGCAAATTCACGATTAAAAACCACGTGAGCAGTATCTTAAGTAAGCTGAATGTGAGCAGTCGCACCGAGGCGGTTCGGGTCGCAATTCAAAACGACATTGTTTAAAAAAAGAGATGCTATACGACATAACATCTCTTACCTATTGTTATTGCTCAGCCATCGAATCTAAACTCAAAATGGCAGCCACTTTACATCGCTCTGAGCGCTTTCAACCACTTTCTCTATAAACCGTACCCCTCTGGCCCCATCATAAACATTTGGAAAATCAAGTTCTAATGGTGACGGTTCACGGCCGTTTAATCGAGCACGGATGGTATCGGTCGCATTCATGAACACATTGCCAAACGCCTCGAAGAACGCTTCTGGGTGGCCAGGTGGAATGTGAGTGGCACGCGTGGCCGCTTCTCCAAAATACCCATTACCCCGCTTGTAAATTTGGGTTGGCTGTCCCGGTTCAGTTAAATTGATCCAATTGGGATGCTCTTGCTGCCAGGACAGACCGGCTTTGGTGCCATAAACGCGAATGTTTAATCCATTTTCCTCACCAGCAGAGATTTGTGAACACCATAAAATCCCTTTGGCACCCCCTTTAAAGCGCATTAACACACTGGCGTCATCATCAAGCAAACGGCCGTTTACAAAGGTCGTTAAATCAGCGTTCAGTGACTCTATTTCTAAGCCCGTCATATAGCTGACTAGATTTTCACAGTGCGAGCCAATGTCACCAACCGCACCAGCGATGCCTGAACGTTTGGGATCGGTGCGCCATTCTGCCTGTTTGGCTCCTTCATCTTCTAGCTTAGTAATGAGCCAATCTTGAGGGTATTCGACCACGATGCGCTGGATGGCGCCTAAACGGCCGTTTTTGATCCACTCACGCGCCTCTTTCACCATCGGGTAACCGGTATAGTTGTGCGTCAAGGCGAAAACAACACCGCTTTTTTCCACAGCCTCAATCAAACTTTGGGCCTGTTCACTTGAATGCACCATTGGCTTATCCATAATGACATGAAAGCCAGCCTCAATAAACGCTTTGGCCGGTTCATAGTGCATGTGGTTTGGCGTGACGATATTCACAAAATCAATGCGCTCACCAACGGGCAGCGCGCCTTCTTTTTCTAACATCTCCTGCCAAGAGCCATAATTGCGCTCATCCGCAATCAATAAATCTTTACCTGAAGCGATTGCTTTTTCCGGCGTACTAGAGAAGGCGCCGGCGACGAGTTCAGTTTTGCCATCCGAGATAGCGGCACGGCGATGGACAGCCCCAATAAAGGAGTCACGACCACCCCCAATTTGTCCAAATTTCAGCTTACGATTCATATTTAATCCTCACTTGCAAAGGCGGCATCAAAGGCAACATTTGAGGCGGTGAAATCCTGACTGCGGACCATTTTTAAAGCTTCTGGCGCACCCCAATCTCGATCCATACCGCTATCTTCCCACTCAATGGATAATGGGCCATCGTAGCCGATTCGGTTTAGGGCTCGCACAATTTTGTCCCAATCAACATCGCCTCGACCGGGAGAAACGAAGTCCCAACCCCGTCGATGATCACCAAAGTCTAGATGGGAGGAGAGGATAGAATTACGGCCGTTTAAGCTCACCCGCGAATCCTTAACGTGCGCATGGAAAATGCGATCAGGGAACGCGTTGATAAATTCAACTGGGTCTAAGAACTGATGAATAAAGTGGCTTGGATCAAAATTAAAGCCAAAGTTGGGGTGATGATTAATCGCTTCAAGCGTGCGTTGAGAGGTAATAATGTCATACGCAATTTCTGTTGGGTGAACTTCTAAACCAAATTTGACGCCCTCCGCGGCAAAGACCTCCATAATTGGCTGCCAGCGGGCTGCAAAATCAACATATCCTTTGTCAATATCTTCCTGACTGGTAGGAGGGAAGAAGTAGAGCATGTGCCATACGCTACTGCCCGTGAAGCCCGTCACAACATCAACACCCAGCATTTTGGCAGCTCTGGCTGTGTTTTTCATCTC
>JBCCFD010000586.1:0-3463 GCA_039029915.1 Chloroflexota bacterium | reverse complement strand
GTTTCATTTTTGTTTGCTTTTAAGTACAGCTCGAGTCATTTCGTATTCATCAAAATATATTTGGCTGTACTTAATCAAAAGCAATAATTTTGTGTAGGATGATTTGCTAAATCGCCCGATAAATCTCAACTCAGTCGACAGTAGGCCATCAAATACGATTGTTTATTGACAGTTTGCACTAACATTTGATTGATTTTCTCAGCTTACGTTAAGCATCTGTTAGGGTTGACCGCTACAACTTGCAAATAATGATAGAACTGTGAAAATTATCCATGCCCCTCTTCCTCTTGCAAATTTGATATGACCGAAATTGAGTAGATTAGCAAAAAACGAGCATGATAGCGCTCTGTGAGAGACAATGGGCGGTAGGGGTGCTGGAAAAATGAACTTTAAATAAACACTTGAAGTGAGATGTAAACGAAGGATATCTACATGGAATTGAGTATATTAAATCTTCTTTTTGTGTTGTTAGCGGCACTAATCGCTGGCAATATTAGCACGCGACTTGGCTACCCATCTATTTTTGGTGAGCTCGCGGCCGGTATCATTCTTGGTCCCCCCATGCTCGGCTTTTTACAAGCCAGTGAGCCCTTAGAAGTGCTTGCTGAAGTTGGGGTTTTGCTGATGATGCTTTACATTGGCATGGAAATCGATCCTAAGGAACTTTTTAAAGCATCTTGGGCGGGGATGCTTGCTGCTTTGGGCGGCTTTATCACACCATTCGTATTGGCTTACCTTGTTGTTACCGGGCTTGGTGGGTCAAATGCAGCCGGTTTATTTGTTGGTATTGCGGCTGGTGTTACTTCACTGGCAACTAAATCCCGCATCTTAGTCGACCTAAAGCTACTCAACACACGTATTGCCCATGTGCTGATGGCAGGTGCGCTGATATCAGATACGCTGGCCCTGATTGTGTTTGCCGCAATTATCGGCATTTTTGATGGCGGTGGGTTTACTGTTACGGAACTAGGTTTGGTAGCTGGGAAAGCAATTTTGTTTTTTAGTGTTGTTGCCGCTATTGGCCTTTACGTGTTTCCACCGCTTTGGCGACGACTGGCAAAAGCTGGTTTTACAGGGCGAACATTTAATGCAACCTTGATTTTGCTGATTGCGCTGCTGTTTGCTGAACTGGCTCACCTAGCTGGGTTGCATGAAATTCTTGGTGCATTCTTGGCGGGTTTATTCCTCCGTGAGGGAACGGTTTTAGAGCCAAAGTTATCGCATCAGCTTAACGATCTCGTTCATGATGTCTCGATTGGGTTTTTGGCACCGATCTTCTTTGTGACAGCGGGCTTCCAAGTTTCGCTAGACGTTTTCCAAAATAGCTTGCTGATGCTGGTGGCAGTGACTGTGGTTGCTACCGTTGGGAAGATTGTTGGAACGGCCGTTTTTTACCTTCCCAGTGGCTATGGTTGGCGGGAGGGAGTCACCGTGGGTGCAGGCATGAACGGGCGCGGGGCAGTCGAGATTATTATTGCCCAAATTGGGCTCGAGCTAGGCATCATTACGCCTGAAATCTTTTCGGTTCTCGTCTTTATGGCAATATTTACCACAGCCACAGTGCCTGTCTTTTTGAAATGGACAACTGAATGGCTCGAGCGACGAGGCGAACTGGTTCGCTCATCTGAGGAGCGCCGTGGGGTCTTAATTTTAGGGGCTTCGCCAACCGCCCGCTTGTTGGCCCGTCATTTGGCCGATACGGGGCCGGTTTGGCTGATCGATGTTAACCAACACAATTGTGAAATGGCCAAAGCAGATGGCCTTAATGCAATCCAAGGGGATGGCTTAGACGAAGATATTCTGCAAGATGCTGATGCAGAATCAATGCGGACATTTTTAGCCCTTACCCCTAATCCCGAGGTAAACGTATTAGCGGCCAATATTGCTCGCGATGTTTTTGCGATTCCAGATATAAAAGTGCTGCTAACGCACGCCAACACCGTCCTGCGTCGCTCGGCTGAGCGGCAAGGATTTACGCCAATTGATGCTGTTTGGGAAGATATTCTTGAATGGGATATGTGGATCGAACGAGGTGAAGTTGAAAGTGTTGATGTGCAGGTGGGCGAAAAGCAAGAAATTGAGACCTTGTTTGATGAATTACACAGTGGTCCTGATGCCTTAGCGCTTGTTGCGGAACGCGGTGATTATCCCATACCGTTTCCATCACAAGATGTTGTGGAAGAAGGGGACCAGATTGTGGCGCTTAAACGCACTACGTAAACCAATGGCGCTAATTTAAGACGCTGTTGGTGTTTGCAAACAGCATGTAAGCATTGATTATGAGTTCTGATGAACAATTAACGGCCGTTGTTACGGCCGTTAAACAATCTAAGAAATATCAAGACACCAGTGAAGAGACCATTCGGGACTTGGCAATCACTGCGCTTAAACAGAATAAAAAACCAAAAGCCGCTATCAAAGCGGTTCGCAAACGGCTTCACAGTATTATGGCACCGTATTTAGGTGATCCAGATTATGAGACGATGGCCGTGGCTTTAGACGCCGCTTTTAAAACGGGTGATGCTGAGGCAATTCAAACGTTGTGCTTAGCTATTCTCAACGACCATCTTTCTAATCGAGAGCGCGTGCCAATCATGGGCGATTTCTTTACGCGAATTTGGGAGGTGACGGGTCAGCCAAAGGTGTTAATGGACATCGCCTGTGCGCTAAATCCCCTCGCGTTTTTGTGGATGGATTTGCCCATAACCACCCAAATTTATGCGTATGACATTCACGAACCGCGCATTGAATTCATCAATCACTACTTTTCCCTTCAGGGGCTAGCGCCCCTGGCCAAAGTGCAGGATGTCGCCCTAGAACCGATCGTCGAATCGGCGGATGTGGCGCTTTTCCTCAAAGATATGCCCCGCTTTGCGCGTAATTACCCGGGCCAATAACGGCCGTTATTAGAGAGCATAAAAGCTGAATGGCTCGTCTTGTCATTCCCAACCGTAAGCACACACGGCGGCAGAAACCTAACCGAGCGATATCGAGACTTTATGACAAAGCTGATTGATGGACACGATTGGCCAGTGACCGAACTGCTATTTGATGGGGAACTGGTTTGCTGTGTGCATAAAGGGTTCGTTTAGTGCATCGTTTCTTTATCTCGCCTGAATATATTGCCCCTGACGATGTGGTTTTTCCACCTGAACAGGCTCGTCAAATTCGGGTTGTTTTGCGAATGGCAGTTGGAGATAAGGTGCTGGTTTTAGACAACACGGGCCTGATGTATGAGGTGGTTTTAACGGCCGTTTCCCGTGAAAATGTCATTGGCAAGATTGAGAGCCATCAGCTCGCTATTGGTGAACCTACCATTGAGCTAACGCTTTACCAAAGCTTTCTCAAGCGGGATAAATTTGAGCTGGTTTTGCCCGCGCTGGGCATGCGCTACCTGAAAAATAGAAGAAATACTAGGTAGTAGGATATTACGTCAAGTGCGAGCCCCATAAGGGGCTTGTAC
>JBCCFD010000585.1:0-3534 GCA_039029915.1 Chloroflexota bacterium | reverse complement strand
GCTGGGGCTATGGATTATCGCCTAAAGACTAGTACCCACTTAAGTACCGAGGGGAGTTTAAGCTTAACAGTTTTTGACGGTTTAAGACGGCGTCATTACTCTTAACACCACCTAGTGGATACTAGGTTTAAGCGAAGCCCAATTTCGGTTCTTAATTTATCAATTTCTACACCTTCCGTGGGTGTAACATTGACGGTTGCGATGGTGCCTAAGCGTTTGTCCCCTTCAGCAATCACCTCAACACTTTTGACGCCCTCAATTTGATTTACTTCTGCTTCGTACACATCTTTGACCTGTGAACGAGTGAGAGCCGGCTTGAAAATTTTACCAACGGCCGTTAACGGGATTTCATCAAGTACATAGATGCGTTTAGGGACTGCGGCGCGCTCACCAATATTCTGTTTGGCAAATTCTAATAGCTCTTCTTCAGTTGCCGTTTGGCCAGGTTTGAGTTCAACGTAAGCGACTGGCATTTCACCAACCCGAGCGTCAGGTCGTCCAACCGCGGCCGCTAACGCAACGGCGGGGTGCGTGTGGAGCGGCTCTTCAATCAGCTGGGGATCCATATTGTGGCCCCCGCGAATGATGAGCTCTTTCTTTCGGCCCGTCAGCCAGAAGTAACCGTCTGGGTCTTGCCGCCCCATATCACCGGTATTGAGCCATTTGCCTTTGCCGTCTCCAGTTTCAACAAATGCACCTTGGTTATGGAAATCATCTTTATAGCCGGGGAAGACGTTGGGGCCACGCACAATAACGGTGCCCACCTCATCCGGCTCACAAAAGCGAACAAACTCCCCATTTTGAAGAACGGCCGTTTTCATTTCTTGGTACGGGAAACGATATCCAACCGACCCAATTTTGGGTGTTCCTTCAAGTGGATTTAGCGTGCAGGCACAGGTTGCCTCTGTTAACCCATACCCTTCCAGAATATTGACGCCGGTGAGTTCTGTGAATTGACGAGCAAGCTCAACGGGCAATGGGGCGGCTCCTGAATTTGCTAATTCTAAATGGCTGATGTCTGCGTCTCCAATGGGGACGTTGAGTAACGCTTTGTAAAGAGTGGGAACCGCCCCGAAAAGATTGATTTTATAATAGTCTAATATTTTCCAGAAGTTTTCAACCACCCCTTCACCGCGAAAGCCCTGAGGTGTGCCAATGACAATGCCGGTGCCATTCATAAAAGCGCTAATTCCAATCGCAATTGCCCCAAAATTATGAAAAAGGGGCAGGCCAAGATAAGCCATTTTGCCGGCTTCTCCACCAATGACGTAACCAGCTACCCAAGCATCAAACACCTCATTCCCGTGTGTGTGGAGAGCCAACTTAGGTGTGCCCGTCGTGCCGCCCGTATGGAAATAAGCCGCAATATCATCTGGTTTGATTTGGCGGCTGCTCATTAGTCGATTGGCTGGATATTGAGCCATTGTCTTATCAAAATCAAGCACCTTGATTTTGCTGCTTTGCACCTTTGGGGCTCGCAGTCCTAATAGCTTGACCAACAGCTTTCGAATTCCACCAAGATAGTTTGAAATGTCAACCTGTAGGATTGTTTCTAACGTAGGAACTTGATGGGCGATTGAAGCGACCTTGTCCCACAAATCTGAGGTTGGTAGCGGAGCGATAGTGACCAAAACCTTTGTTTGCGCTGCATTCATGATTTCTACCCAAACGTGTGGTTCTAAAAGCGGATTAACAGGATTCGCGATCCCTGCCGCACCGGCTCCGAACTGAGTGAAATAAGTTTGAGGAAGATTGGGCAGTAAATACGTCACCGCATCGTTTGGTCCGACCCCAAGTCCGTGAAACATATTGGCGGTTTGGGTAATCTTTCCAAACAGATCTTTAAAATTATAGATTACATTTTTTTTATAATTTTCTTCGGTGGCCTGTAGAAAAAAGATGATGGCCGGTAAGTCAGGATGTGCTTCAGCCGTTCTTTGGACAACTTCATAGGTGTTCGGGGCTAAATTGCGTTCTTTAAGTGGGATTGATTCGATGGCTTCAACATCGGCTAGCGTGGCAACAGCTTGGGACATGTTTTCTCCTTTTATTAAAGGTTGTGCGTGTTTGACCCAATGGGCGTATCGAATTTTAGCGTAATGAAAAATAAGATGCGAAAAGCGGCAGGAGATTTAACGAGCGGGGTCCGTTAAGGGTTGATGTTAGGTGGATTTTTTAAGCCGGTGATTGCATCTGGAAGCAGAGACGGAGTTGGAGGAAATTTGCAGATTACCCACACAGCACATCGTGTTTAGCATTTTAGTGACGAAATGCTAAACACGATGTATTGGTTAAAATCTGCTGTAACGGGTTTTCCTAAAATGGGTCAATTACGGTATGTATAAATTAGGCTGGTTGTAAGATTTTTTGGCCTTTTTGACTGTATTCTTGAACAAGGGTAAACAGCTTCACCGTATTTTGTGGCTTTTTCATGTAATAGTTGGCACCTGCGTCTAAACCAGCCTGAATATCTTCCGGTTGAGTTTTGCCACTAAGCATGATGATCGGTAAATTGGCGGTATCTGACTTCTCTCTTAGCTTTTTGCATAGCGTGATACCGTCCATATTTGGCATCATGACGTCTAAAATCATGCAGTCTGCTTTTTGGACTGCAAGTTTTTCCAAAGCGTCAACCCCATCCTGAGCTTCGACAATCTCATACCCTTTCATTTGAAACATCATTTTCAGCATGGTGCGATTGTCTGGAATATCATCCACAATATATAAAACAGGCTTCATAAGTTGGTTGGCTCCCTGCGTAACTCACAAGCGTGGCGATGGTGGTTTAAGATTTTGCGAATTACACTGAATATTTCGTTTGTGCAGTTTATAAAAAAAGCGTGAAGATTTCAGCCTAACTATGGTACTGGTGTGGATTCAATTTTTGCTGTAAAAAAGAGCCATTGCACAAATTGATGCATATTTTTAGGAAGAGTGAGGAAAACAAACATGACAGCGATTGTTGCAGAAGAGAAGAAACGGCCGTTAACACTCGGCACGAAGTTGGCCTACGGCACCGGCGATTTGGGCCCCGCTATGGTGTCCATGATCAAAGGGTTCTTTTTGCTAAACTTTTTGATTAATATTGCGGGTCTCTCCCCTGGACGAGCCGGGCTAATCTTGTTGTTAGGGCGAGCTTGGGATGCGGTAAATGATCCTATTGTTGGGACATTGACCGATCGAACCCGCACCCGTTGGGGGCGTCGTCGACCCTGGCTTTTATTTGGTTCAGTCCCCTTTGGGCTAGCTTTCTTCTTGCATTTCTTAGTGCCAGGTGGCATGAGCGAGACCGGCTTATTTTTCTACTATCTGTTTGTTGGTATATTGCTTGATGCTGGATTTACGGCCGTAAACGTCCCTTATGCCGCTTTAACCCCAGAACTTTCAGACAGTAATCAAGACCGCACAGATCTGAATATGTACCGGTTTAGCTTTTCTGTTCTCGGTGGATTGGTTGCGGCCTTGCTCTACAACATCATTGTTAACCAAGTTTATGCAGATGCCCCTCGAACAGGAAATGTTATTCAAGGGATT
>JBCCFD010000584.1:0-3538 GCA_039029915.1 Chloroflexota bacterium | reverse complement strand
ATTTTTGACATTGTGAAGCAGATTAATGAAGAGTCTGGGGTGTCGCTCTTGATTGTAGAACAGAATGCGAATGTTGCTTTGAAAAAGGCCAGCTATGCGTATGTGATGGAAAACGGCCGTATTGTGCTCGACGGGTCTGCTGCACAGCTGGCAGAAAATGCGGATATTAAAGAATTTTACCTTGGCTTATCTCAGGTTGGCGAAAGAAAAAGCTACCGTGATGTAAAGCATTATAAGCGTCGTAAACGTTGGATTGGGTAAAGTGATGTGTCACGTGTCAGGTGTCACGTGTCAGTAAAAGCGAATTAAGAATGAGTGATCTTGATCAAAAAGTAAAAGATATTGTTGCGCATGCGTACGCCAATGCAAAGGCGTTCCAAACTCGAATGTTGGAAGCTGAGCTAGCTCCATCTGATGTTGAATCTGTGACTGACTTAAGAAAGCTGTCGGTGTTTTCAAAAGATCAGCTGATTCAATTACAGCAGGAAAATCCACCACTGGGTGGTATGCTCGCCGTGCCAATGTCTGAAATTGATCACCTTTACTTTTCGCCGGGCCCCGTGTATGAACCGGGAGCTTTGCCAGATGATGATAGTTGGGAAGTGGCTAAGCAGCTTTTAGAGATGGCTGGATTTAATAGCGATGATATCGTTCTGAATAGCCTTTCTTATCATCTTGTTCCAGCGGGCTTGCTTGTTGATCAAGGTTTGGTGCGAATGGGCTGTGTTGTTGTGCCTGGGGGCATTGGCAACAGCGAGCTTCAACTCAAAATGATGAAAGATTTGGGGTGTACAGCCTATGCTGGCACACCCAGCTTTTTAATGAGCCTTATTAAAAAAGCGGAAGAGATAGGACTAGATTTCAAAAACGATTTTAAGGTGACGAAAGCACTGGTTTCTGCGGAACCATTGCCACCTAGTTTGCGGGCTGAGATTGAAGGCTATGGTATTCGCGTAGCGAATGCGTACGGCACGGCCGAATTGGGTATCTTTGCCGTTGATTGCGGGGATGGGCCACCTCTGGCGATGAAGCTGTTTGATGAACCAATTGTTGAGCTTCTTGACCCCGAAACAGGTGAATCGGTACCTGCTGGCACCCCTGGCGAGGTCGTTGTCACCAATTTTAATCGAGCCTATCCCTTAATTCGTTTTGGCACAGGAGACATGGCTCTTAATTTGGACCCAGCACCGGGTAAGTCTAAGCAATCTGACCGGATGATTACGCTAGTTGGTCGCAGCGGAGAAGCCTCAAAAGTGCGCGGTATGTTTGTGCATCCCAATCAGATTCGTTTTGCCTCGTCGCAAGTGGCTGGTGTTTTGGCTGTGCAAGGGGTTGTTTCTCGCCCTGAACTGCGCGATCAATTTTCATTGCGGGTTGAATTAGCAGATGGCGTTGATGAAACGGCCGTTACCGAACAGCTCAAGCAGGCGATAAAAATGGTTTGTCGGGTTGGGGTTGATCAGGTGGAAACTGTACCAACCGGCACCCTCACTGCTGAATCTCCCGGCATGGTTGATGAGCGAGATTGGCAAAAATAGAGTTATTTGCCAGCCTTAGCCTTTTTGATTAGTGTTATCTAATGATAGGGCGTAAAGTTAAGTCCCGTTTAAAAAAATAAATCAGTCCATTTCCTCAAAAACACCGGTTTCCATATAAACAACCCACTCGCAAATATTGATGACACGGTCAGCCGCCCGCTCAAGGTTGTGCGTGGCCCATTCGATCCAGTTCACCTTCTCCATCTTTTCAGCATTTTCCATGAGATAGCTGACGATTGTTTCATACGACTGATAATAATATTGATCGACAATATCGTCATGGGGAGGAATTGATTGGGCTAATTCTGCATCGGAATTTGAATACGCATCAATTGCCTTGTGAAGCATTAAATTTGTTTCATCCGCCATTAGGGGCATATATTGCAAGAGATGGCTGGGGATATCTTCATCACCAATCATCAAGCTAATTTTTGCAATCCCTTTAATGTAATCATGAATGCGCTCAATTTCCCCTATGATTTCAAACGTGGTTGCTAAAAGCCGCATATCCCCTGCAATCGGCTGTTGAGTGGCGATGAGCTGTAAGCTTTTCATCCCAATTTCAATGCGCCGCTCGTTGACCCATTCATCGGCTTTGATGAGCTGCTCCGCTTTACGATGATCGCGGCGCATAAAGGCATCGACGACTGATTTTAAATTCTGCTCAACTTCACTGCTCGTTCTAAGAACTTCATCCTGTAATTTGCGCAAATCGTGAGTAAATGTTTCTCGTAACATTTAAAACTTCCATGCTGAAACAGAAATGACCCGTGGTCACCTCTGTTTCAGTCGATAGATTGGTTTTCTGAGGTCATGCATGCGCTTAGCTAGCATAACGTCATTAAACTATTTAACCAAACCTTCCTGTAATGTATTGTTCTGTGAGTTCGTTTTGTGGGTTCGTAAACAGCGCATTGGTTTCACTGAATTCAACCAAGTATCCTGCCCGATCGTCGTCCATGTTGAAGAACGATGTGTAGTCTGAGGCTCTGGCGGCCTGCTGCATATTGTGCGTCACAATAATGATGGTGTAATTGTTTTTTAGCTCTTGAATGAGTTCTTCAATGCGTAAAGTTGCTACTGGATCAAGTGCTGAAGTGGGTTCATCCATCAAGATAATTTCTGGCTTAACAGCAATCGTTCGCGCAATGCACAATCTTTGTTGCTGCCCACCTGATAATGAGTAACCACTCTCACCTAATTTATCTTTTACCTCGTTCCAAAGGGCGGCCTGCCGAAGAGAATCTTCAACAAGCTGATCCATGTCTCCTCTGTAGCCATTAATTCGGGCACCCCAAGCCACATTTTCATAGATGCTTTTGGGAAAGGGGTTGGGTTTTTGGAATACCATGCCAATGCGACGGCGAATCTCGACAGGATCTACATCATCCGCATAAATATCATTGCCGTGGTAATAAATTGATCCTTCGACGCGGGCGGCAGCAATTAGGTCGTTCATGCGATTAAATGAGCGTAAAACGGTACTTTTGCCACAGCCAGACGGGCCAATAAAGGCCGTTATGGCATTTTGTTGCACCTGCAGGCTGATGTTTTTTACCGCCCGAAATGCGTTATAGTAAACGCTCATGTCGCGAGCCTCAACGGCTAAATTTTTCATAATTCCAGTTTGTACGGTCATTCTAGGCTCTCCTTGAGAAGCGATTACGTAATAATACGGCCGTTGTGTTCAGAGATAGCAGTAACGCTAGCAGAACAATGATTGCCGCCGCAGCAATATTTCTAAATTCAGCTTGTGGTCGGGAAGTCCATTGGAAAATTTGAATCGGTAAAACCGTAAATTTAGAGAATGGACCATTGGGGTCAACGACAATAAAGGTTGATGCGCCAACCACAACGAGCGGTGCCGTTTCACCAACGGCGCGGGCAACGGCTAGAATGGTGCCTGTCATAATGCCGGGAAGGGCGCTTGGCAAGATGTGGTGCCAAATGGTTTGCCATTTAGTTGCGCCTAGGGCCATACCTGCCTGACGCATCGAGTT
>JBCCFD010000583.1:0-3580 GCA_039029915.1 Chloroflexota bacterium | reverse complement strand
ATCATCAGCCCCCATTTCTAAACCAATGAGCCGATCCATCTCTTCGATCCGAGCGGTAATCATGATAATAGGCACTTTTCCCAACTGCCTCAGTGAGCGACAAATATCTAATCCATCCTGCCCGGGCAAGTTCAAATCAAGCAGAACCAAAGACGGCCGTTCCTGTCGAAATGCGGGAATAGCCTGACTGCCATCGTGAACGGCCGTTACGGCAAATCCAGCCTGTTCTAGATAGATCTGCAAGGTGCGCACAATTCGCACCTCATCCTCAATAATCAATATTTTTTCGCTCATACTGTCAAAAATTTTAACATAGGTTTAAGTGTTCCGAAGGTTCTAAATTGAAAAACGTGTTAGATAAACGCTTCGGACCCTCGGGCAAATTAAGTTTGTCGCCGTCTTTTTATAAAGCAAGGGCTTCGTTTCACGAAAACCCAAAAAGCCGCCAAGCGAGTTGGGGGCTTTTTGGGCACATTTGGTAAATTTAGCTGACCAACGATTCGGGCGACTTTTCTTTTACGCGCCGACCTCTCGTTAATAGAATGATGCCACCCCAATCATGCCCAGTGCCGCTAATACCGTACTAACACCACTCACCACTTCAAAAAATGATGGGCCGCTGTCCACATAAATCGTTGTGGGCACGTTAGGTACTGGCGGAATTTCCGGCATTTGAGGTGCGGTTGGCATCTCTGGCATTTCCGGCATTTCTGGCATTTCCGGCATGTCTGGAATAGGCGGAATGACGATTTCATCAACAAAATGCTCATCAACATGGCGCTCAATCGTGATGACCTGTTCTGGATTAAGCGGATCGCCTGATTCGTTATAAATCACGACGCTTTGGCGAGTGGTTGAATTTTCAGCCCCAATCGCAATCCCAATTAAAAGAACAATTCCGAAGATAAAAACCCACTTGCCCGTCTTAAATATCTTTTTAAACACATTTTTTAATCTTTTTCGCATGAACAAACCTCCGTGTTTTTGATATGCTGTGAAGGTTAACGGGCAAATGTGTAGGGATTGTGTAGATGATTTCTAGAGATGATGTAGATATTAATGCAGGTAAGTTTGGTGAGGTAGGGAAAACGGCCGTTTCCAATCAAGGTCACAAGCAAGCACGAAAACAACCCTGCTATAATGCCATAAGATAACCTGCTAAATTTTGTCCGATTACATTTCAACTTATCAATAAGGATTGTCAAATACAGGATATTTATGTCAACAAAGGAATGTGTAGAAAGCTACTTATCAGCATTTTTTGGTGAACGCATTGATTTAGCGAAAATTCGAACGCTCATAGCAGATGATTTTACATTTATGGGGCCCCTCATGACCGCTGATAGTGCAGATGATTATATTCAGAAGCTGCAAGCATTTGGTGAAAATGCCCGTATGCAGGCCGAGATTCAGCACATTTTAATTGAGGGAGAAACGGCCGTTGCGCGCTATGACTTTATCATGCCAAATGGTAGGGTCCCTGCCTCGGAATGGTACCGTGTCAAGGACAACAAACTTGTCTCAATGCAGCTCACCTGCGATCCACGCTCCTTCCTACCCCCAACTTAGGTAACGATTGCCCGCTCAATCAGGTCACCATCGACAAATAAGAAAATATGTTCTAATATATCTCCAAAAATGGAGGGTTCCCCATGTATGGAATTATTGGACAGCTCAAAGCTACTGCAGGTAATCGGGATAAACTAATCAGCATCTTGCTTAACGGCACTCAAGAGATGCCCGGTTGCAAGCTGTACGCTATTTCAGCAGACAGCACCGATGACATCAGCATTTGGATTACAGAGTTTTGGGACAGTGAGGAAGCTCATCAAGCCTCGCTTCAGCTGCCCTCAGTGCAGGCCGCAATTGCTGAAGGCAAACCTATCATTGCCGGGTTTGGCGATCGCCATATTGTCAATCCTGTCGGCGGTATTGGGATTGGTTAGTGGATAACGGCCGTTATTTGCTCAAACTAGCAAAACATACGATTCTACGGGCTATCCATCAGCTAACTGAAAAGCGTGCCCCGCCGCTCCTTATCGCTATCGACGGTGGCAGCGGGTCGGGTAAATCAACACTGGCTGAGATGATTGCCCAAGAGCTTGATGCAGCCTTGGTGCCAAGCGACGATTTTTACGCCGCTCACATCCCAACCACCGTCTGCCTTTGATCTCGTCGTTCACAACTAAGTCAAAATTTGAAATTACGGTTCACAAATTTGCTTTACTTTCGGAAAAACAAAAACCTTTATGACAAACCTAAATCAATTAAAACAAGGGGGATCAATCCCTTTAAATGACCAATACCAAATTACGCTCATCACCAAGAGAGATTTACCAGACATTACGGCCATGTTAAACACACCGGAAGTGGGCACCTATTTGTTTTATGCCCCTTCACCGTCTAGAGAATACACGGGTTATTTTGATCCAATCGTTGAAAACTGTGAAAAGGCGCTCAGGGAAGGGATTTGGCCTAAAAATCCAAACATCATCGTGCGGGATGCAAAACAGTCTTTTATGGGGATGGGTGGCTTGGAGGCGGATGAGATGCTCTCAGGCAATTTTGAAGTCGGCTATCAGCTTCCAGTTCACGCTTGGCGCAAAGGCATTGCCACGGCCGTTTGCACCTTCCTCACCCAGTTTGCTTTCAACGAGCTTGGGGCACACAAAATCACTGCCGATTGTATAGAGGGCAATGTAGGTTCTTACAAAACGCTTGAAAAGTGTGGCTATCGTCGCGAAGGGCATCAGGCTGATTTTTACAAATTAGAGGATGGGTTTGACGGCCGTTTCCTCTACGGCATGACGCTTAACCAATTTCAAAACCTATCAGCGGAATTACCCAATGCCTGATTCCCAATTAGACCAATTCATTGTTATTTCCCAAATCTTGCCATTATATTGATATACTCAAATCATGGATGATCAAGCGTTTACCTCTTTCTACAAGTATGAGTTTAACGGCCGTATTCAACAGCATTCCGTCGGCATCAACAAAAGAGGCGAGCTTTTTTATACAGTCATTTTTTTACCCGACTCCGTAACCAATCAGCTACCGCTTAAAAAATATCCAAGATTACGCGTCGAAGGAGAAATGCACGATCTTCCATTTCAAGGAGCGCTACAACCCGCAAAAGGAAGATGGTATTTGCTTCTTTCGCAGCGGTTTTTGAAAGAAAATCACCTTTCCTTGGGCAACGAGATAGACGTTCGGTTCAATATTGGGGATCAGGACCACGTTGAAATGCCCATTGAACTACAGCAAGCGCTTGATGCCCATGAGGCAGCCAAAGCGCTTTGGAACACATTTACACCGGGGAAGAAGCGCGGGTTTGCCACAACGGTCTCTTCCGCAAAACGAGCTGAAACGAGACAGACTCGCGCTGAAAAGATGATCCAATATATTTTGGAAGGGAAAAACCCAGGTGGACGATAGCAAAACGCCCATTTTGGTCACTGGGGCAACGGGCTTTATCGGTAAGCGATTGATCGATCGGCTTTTAAGTGAAAACATCCCGGTCATTGGCGCTGATTTACCAGGCAAAATGCCAGCTGAATGGCACGGCCGTTTAACATAT
>JBCCFD010000582.1:0-3605 GCA_039029915.1 Chloroflexota bacterium | reverse complement strand
GGCCGTAATCCGCCACAATCGTGCGTCCCTCCCGATCAAATTCCTCGATGCCTAAACCAATCTGCACCGAAAGCGGTTCCTCTCTGCTGTAGAGCGCGACGCCACTGTACCCTTTCTTTTCCGCCCAAGCCCAATAGGTATGATAACCATCAGGTTGTCGTAAATCGACATCTAGCTGGTCAGGGTGACACTTCGTTTCTTGGATGCCTAAAATGTCGGGTTGCGCTTGGTGGAGCCAATCTAAAAAGCCTTTTTTGCGGGCGGCACGGACCCCGTTGACGTTCCATGAGTAGAATGTTTGCATAAGGGGATTGTAGCCTGAGATGTGCGTGGAGCGTAGGGAAAAAAGCGTAGAGCCTAAAACTCTGTCACTTTTCTACTTTGCCACCTATAACTTGCTTACTTTGCCGAAACGGCCGTTTTCACGCGGGTCATAAAATAATCAATACCCTGCCGGTGAGCATGCTTCTGTAGTGAGCGCATGTAGCCATAGTTGCGTCTGGGCTCTGTGCGAACAGGGCGTGAAACGGCGTTGATTGAAAGCGTGACGACATCATCATTTTGCCACTCAACCGAAGCACACCATTGTCCTTGTTCGACATGGGTATCAACCGTCGTGTAGCCAAACATGGCTTGCCGAGGGGAATCCAGCAGTTGGGTTACTTCTGTCATCGTGACAACATCTAGAATGGGGAACCCAAAAAGCTGGAAGATGTGAATTCGCTGAATAATGCGATCGCCAAGACGGGCGCGACGGTTATTCAAGCTAAAATCGCTAGTGGGAGAGATAATGGTGGTGGGGTAAAAATGATAATTTAGGAGATGGTCGGCGGCGGTTTGAAAGAGTTCACCAGTGGGATCATAGCCAATTTGATGCTCGTAATGATCATAATGCCAACTTTGATCATCTGGTAGCTCTGGGTGGAAATTTAACTGGGCTTTATCCCACAAGTCAAGGTAAATGACGTCGCAACAACCATCGTTGAACCAATTGAGTTTCGCTGTTGTGAGAATGTTGTTCATCATGGTTCTCTTCTTTTGAATGTCACTGGGTATTGTACTGACACCAATAAGACTTGCTCAATTTCTCCCTTGAGTTTACCAAAAAACCGCTTGCTTTTGCGGGAAAACCTTGACAAATAGTACCAATTAGCTATGTGTTTATCAACGTTACGGTGAGGAAAATCACAAAGGTGAAAGGCGAAACGGTAGTTTTTTGTTTTTTACTACCATTATTCCAGTGTTGTTTGATAAGCACCCCATACACGATTGAGTTATTTTTATGAATTTTTTAGGGCATACCTTCCGAAAAATAGATGAAATGGTTTTGTATCAGCTTCACCTGCGTATTCCTGATTCCTTAGAGCCAAGTGCTTGGGCGTGCTTGCCCTTTGAAACCGTGCTTGCTGAAACGCAAATCAACGTTGAGAAAACGGCCGTTTCTGCCCTAACAACCTCAGGTGAGCATCCTGTCTGGATTGGTAGTCTTGATGAAGAAATGGAAACCCGCGTTTCAATACGCCGCGCCCCAAACCCGAATTCCCCGCTTATTATTTATCATCATGGATTAAACGAATATCCATATACGTCCTCATGGCGGCGAATTTTTGATGGCTTAGACGACCGGTATCATCTGGCCTGCATTCAAGCCCCCTATCACGACAACTATATTGATCCCATTGCGAAAGGATGGGCCACCGTTAATCGGATGTATCAGCTGTTTTCAGGGTCACTACGAATGATTGAACTGGTCAAAAATCGCTTTGAGCAAGAAGGGGCAGAAGAGACTATACTGGTTGGCTTAAGCTGGGGTGGGCTGACCGCTATGCTGTATGAAGGCATTTTCCAAGATTTAGGGTTTGTTGTGCCAATGATGTCGTCTCCAAACTTGGCCCGAGTATTGATTGACAGTGCGGAACTGTTTAATCGTCCGGTCAGTGTGCCAGACGATAAGATTTATGAGCTATTGGACCTCACACCCTATTTTGAGCGCATTTCGCCGTATAAAATGCATCCTTTACTCGGCCGATTTGATGGATTTTTTAGATTTGATAGTCATGTCGCGCAGTTTGAAAAACGGCCGTTACGAACCATCAGCCGAGGTCATTTAAGCACTATATGGCCGGGTCGTCTTTTGCGAGAGCATGTTCTGAGCGCACTAGAAGAAGCAGCAAGGAAGAGGGTGCGAACAAGAGAATAAGCAAATGACTCTCAAAGCCTCCCCATCACCCGATAATGAATATGACTTAACTTGTCTCTCACCCACCAAAATACCGCCTTGGCACCCTCGTGTTGATATTGGTTAATATTTCATACGGAATGGTATTGGCCCACTCAGCCAGTTCTTCCGCTCGGATAATGTAGCCATCAGATTCACCCATCAGGATGACTTCATCGTTGTTATAGGCAGTTTCCCACTCGATATTGACCATCATCTGGTCCATACAGATGCGCCCCACAACAGGGTAGCGCTTGCTTCGAATGATAACTTCAGCCTGCCCCGACATCCCTCGAAAATAACCGTCACCATATCCCACTGGCAGCGTGACGATGCGAACCATGTGGTTGCTTTGCCACGTTGAGCCATAGCTAACGGGGTGATTGGGTTGAACCACTTTGAAGTAGACAACGCGAGACTTCCACGTCAAACACGGCCGTACCGTCACCGTGTGGTCCACATGCTCTGACGGGTACACGCCATAGAGCAAAATGCCTGCCCGCACCATGTCAAAATGGCTGTTTGGCCGTTGGAGGATGCCCCCTGAATTGGCCATGTGACGCAAGCTAGGCGGTTCTAAATCTCGTTCTTCGTAAAATTTGAGAACATCATTGAATCGCGCTAGCTGCTTATCGGTGTAGCTCATATCCTCAGCATCCGCATTGGCAAAGTGGGAGTAAATGCCCTCTACGATGCAGTTTTCGGTGTTTAAGGTGGCTTCAAGTAGCGGTTGGGCGCTGTAGTAGTGCACCCCAATGCGCTCCATGCCGGTGTCGATTTTGAGGTGGACTTTGGCGGTGGTGTTGAGCTGAACGGCCGTTTCATCAATTTGGCTCAATTTTTCAACGGAAGAGGCGGTTAAGGTCAAATCATGTTTTAAAAAGAGCGGGATTTGGTTGCCAATAATGCCCCCAAGTACCAAGATTGGGGTTTTGATGCCCGATTCACGCAGCAAGATGCCTTCTTCCAAAAAAGCGACGCCGAAGTAGGGCGCACCGATTGCTTCGAGGTGCTTGGCAATCTCTACCAGCCCGTGCCCGTAGGCGTTTGCTTTGAGGATGGGCATGACTTTGGCCGGAGAAACGGCCGTTTCAATCGCGCGATAATTCTCAGTCAGCCGCGTTAAATTGATCTCTAGATGGGTTGGTCTTAAAATATCACCCTCTTGGATGGTTGGCTCATTTACTGTAGACATGCGAGGATTGTAGCGGAATTAACGTCGGGATTCATCTAGATGGATAGAGAGATGAGAGTCAGGTGAAAAGGTGGAGAGGTGAAACGAACTTGAAGCCTGCAACTTGCAACGTTCATTACACAAAAGGAGATTTATATGCGTATCGCCATATTTTCAGACGTTCACGGTAATTTGACTGCTTTAGAAACCGTT
>JBCCFD010000581.1:0-3652 GCA_039029915.1 Chloroflexota bacterium | reverse complement strand
TTTATCAAACGCTGTAATTGCCCGGCACAGCGCTGGAACAGACAGGGATTGGCAATTCAGAGCAAAAATCAGTCTATGACCCACAGTCTCAATGAAATGACCATACAGGCGTATAGCTTATGAAGAACCAACTTTTTTCTTTGACAGGCAAAACGGCCGTTATTACCGGCGGCACTGGCGTCCTCGGCAGCACCCTGGCACACGGGCTAGCAGACGCCGGGGCAACCGTCGGCATTTTGGGGCGACGGCGTGAAAAAGCGGAGGCGGTCGCCAAAGCAATTGGGGCTAGCGGCATAGCCATACCTGCCAATGTGCTGGATAAAGAGAGCCTAGAAGAAGCCCGCGATAAATTAATTAACGCAACTGGCCACATCGATATCCTAATTAACTGTGCAGGCGGCAATAGGCACGGCGCAACCATTCACGATGACGTCACGTTTTTTAACATGAGTCAAGCTGCATTTGAAGATGTTGTTGCGCTCAATTTGACGGGCACACTACTCCCAACACAGATTTTTGGAGAGCCAATGGCAGAACAGGGCAGTGGATCCATCATCAACATTTCATCCATGACGGCTCAAAAGCCGCTCACTCGTGTGTTAGGATATGGCAATGCAAAAGCGGCCGTTGATAATTTCACGAAGTGGCTGGCCGTTGAATTTGCGCAAAAGTATGGCGCAGGTTTGCGCGTCAATGCCATTGCACCTGGGTTCTTTATTGGTGAGCAAAATCGTGACTTTTTGCTACAGTCCGATGGCACATTCAGCCCACGCGGTCAACAAATCATTGAGCACACGCCGATGTGCCGCTTTGGGGAAGCGGATGAATTGGTTGGAACGGCCGTTTGGCTGGCTAGCGATGCCTCAAAATTTGTGACGGGGGTTGTTGTGCCTGTCGATGGTGGCTTTTCTGCATTTAGCGGTATTTAATCCATTGAGCAAGTGAGAAGGATAGTCGAATGAAGGTAGGACATACAGATCAGCACGCTTTTTTTACAGAAAATGGGTATCTTGTTGTAGAAGATCTCCTCGAAAAAGATGAGATTCAAGCTTTGGTTGATGATTATGGCCAATTGCTTAAAACGCTTGCCCCGCAATTTTATGCTGAGGGCAAAATACCTGCCGCGTTTGAAGATTTACCTTTTGAAGCGCGATTAACGGCCGTTTTAAGCGAATCGACAGAAAATCTCTTTGCGCACTTCGATATCAGCTTGCCAAATGCCACGATTACAAACGAGACGCCGTTTCATTTGAGTAAGTCCATATTTAACATGATCAAAAACCCACGCATTCTTGATGTCATCGAAACGTTGATTGGTAGCGAAATATATGCCAGCCCCATTCAGCATGTAAGGATTAAACCGCCCCAAACGAAGATTGAGCGAAATCAGCAACAAAGCAGTCTTGTACAACGCACAGGCTGGCACCAAGATCAGGGCGTTGCTCGCGAAGAATCTGACGATACGGAAATGATTACAGTTTGGCTGGCAATTACGGACGCTACACTCGAAAATGGCTGTCTGCAAATCATTCCGAAAAGCCATCATGGGGAAATTGCGCCTCACTGCCCCGTTGGCGCTCAGATGATTATTCCAGAAAAATTATTAGACAGTGCGCCTAAACCGATTCCAATCAAAGCGGGTAGTGCTCTATTGTTACATCGCCGAACAAAACATGCCTCCTTGCCCAATATCTCTAACCGTATACGCTGGAGTTTTGACCTCCGCTACCAACCCATCGGCCAGCCGACGGGTCGAGATGAGCTACCAGGGATGGTTGTTCGTAGCCGTCAAAACCCTAAATCAGTTCAGGCAAGCTATGAGGAATGGGTCCAATCTTGGCATAACGCGAAAAAAGAGCTGGTTCAACAAGCGGAACGGCCAAAATTGCACCGCTGGGATGGAAACGCTGAAATCTGTGCATAGGTAGCTAAGCAAATTCCTACAAAAAAGGGATTGCTCGAAATAGTATCCGTGCAACCCCTCACCACATTCAGATGTTTATTGTGTCATATGGGCTAAGCCAGTGGCTTTGCCGCATCTTTAAGTTGATAGGCTGGTTTTCTTGAGCGACGCCCCATTGTGTAACTGCCGAAGATGAGCGCAGCCACTAGATATGAAACGCCTGCTATCAAGAACAAGCGTGGGAACCCAACGGCCGTTGCAATTTGCCCACCAGCTAAGGCAGTAAACGCAACGCCAATGCCAAATGCCATGGTGATTGAGCTAGCCACCGTGGTTCGCCACTCAGCCAACACGCGACTTTGACTAAAAAGCAAGAACGCTGGCGAAATGAGAGATGCAAAAGCCAGCATGCTCACGAAACTGAGGCTTACTGCTATCCAATGGGCAATGGTAACGGCAGGCAGTACGATCAAACTTAAGGCTATCAATCCGAAAAAAATCGTTTGTTTTTGCCCAAATCGTTTGATAAGAAGGGGGGTAAGAAGCGCCATTAGCCCCAACAGCTGCCCCAGAGCAGAAATGATTCCAATAACCGAGGTTGGCACTAAAAATATTGTATCGAGATAAACATTGGCATAAATCCGCAGCGTCCAGCCACCGCTCATGGCAAAGAAGTGGACCAAAGAGATCATGATGATAAAGCTGAGCGGTGCGCGTGATTTTGGCTGGGTTTTATCGACCGACTTTTTTATCGGCGCGATTTCTTTCGTCTGCTTCATGACCAAGGCAGCGACAAGGTATAACAATGACGCGACCAGCAAAGCCGCTCGATAGGGTACGGCCGTTTCAAGCGAAGCTTGCAGCGTTCCGGCAAAAAATGTGGGCAAAAAGCCGCCAACAAGATTGCCCAAAAAGCCAAACAGGGGCATTAAACCACTGTGAAGCGCAAAAGCGTGCTCCCTCTCCGATTCCTGAGTAATCCGCATGATGTAGGGACTGGTATTGACAACCACCAGCGATCCACTAAACCAAGCAAGCGCGTAGCTGCCAACAATCCAACCGGCCTGCACAGACTCTGGCAGGTATGGTGAAAGCGGCAGGGAAACAAATCCAAGGGAAATAAAAATATAGCCCACAATAATCGCCTTCCGGCTACCAACCCAGTTGGTAATCCAGCTGGCAGGCAGGCTAGCTCCGGCTAACACGAGGGGGGCAATGCCGTTAACCAGCCCGATGAAATTGGCATCATAGCCTAAGCGAATCAGGTAAAGATTAAGTAGCAGGGTATAAATGCCAAAGAATACAAAACTGTGAACGGCCGTTGCCGCAAAAAAGAAATAAAGATTCCGATTAAACTGTTTAATTTTACTAAAATACGTCTTCATGATTATGACTCAATTCAGCTCATTTTTATTAGAAAACTTGCTGTGATTTCCTAACATTCCTAAAAAATTTGCACAACAAAAAGCCGCCACCTGCTTGGTCGTTGCGCTAAGCAATATCAAGCAAGATGACAGCCATATAAATTTTTAAAATATAAATAGAGAAAAATTAGGGCTATAAACCCTTGATGACAAAAGGTAGAGGTGGTGTCGATTGCTCTGTGGCATTTACCTCATCCAGAAAGTGCACAATGCGTTCATTAACGGCCGTTGGGTGCGTCACGGGCGCCATATGGCCTAACCTATCGAGCGTTTCAACGCGCACATCAGACAGTTTCTCAGCTAAGAGTGCCACGATGGATTGACC
>JBCCFD010000580.1:0-3660 GCA_039029915.1 Chloroflexota bacterium | reverse complement strand
GGTAGAACCCGCCATCAAAATCGGTGACCAGATCGATTTAGCCGACTGCTCAGACCGAAAGGTGAGCCAAAACGCGGCTAAAAAGAGGCAAATCATCCATGCATCCACATGGGCACCGTGAGCCACTTCGACAATGACAAATGGGTTCAGCAAATATAGTATCAATCGATGTTTAGGGTAGTTACCCAATATCAATAGCTGATAAATCAGCCACCCACTAAGCAAATCGAAAATAACCATCAACAGTTGAAAAAAGAATGGATGAAGCGGGAAAACCAAGGCCAGACCCCAAAAGATCCATTGGGCCACCGGCATGTACGGGCTGGCCATCCAGGTGTTATTGGCTAAAGCGCGCTGAGGGATGTCTAGATAATCAAGCTCGGGAGAATCAATAGGAAAAGCAAAAGGGCTCACGCCTTCAGTGGCGACGTACCCATCCCACATGTAGCGATACACATCATCTGACAAGGTTGGGGTTGTAAAAAGTAACAGGACACGAAAAAGAATGGCACAAATCCAAACCCAGCGCAGGCTTAACGGCCGTTTCTCTCCCCACACCACCAAAATGACAAAAAAGACAAAGGCCACCAAATACCAGTTGATAGTTTGGGTCACAAACTGATCGCGCAGAGTGCCATTAATCCAGTCAACTGCCACCAAGCCAAGGTAAGCAACGAGGCTCCCAACGGCAAAAAGTATAAATCCCCAATTATCTTTTAAATTAGTCTGCATTCTTCTGATAAATTTAGGACTTACGCAAATAGCGGTCACTGAGCCTGTCGAAGTGACTTTCTTAACCCTTCGACAGGCTCAGGGTGCGTAAATCCTGAAATTAAAACTACTCTTTTTACCACCAAGCGTACCGCAAAGTCACGCCTAAAATGTAATATGCCGCCAAAACCGAGCCTTTAATCGTACCGCTAACTTTTGAAACACCGTGGCGGCGGCTATTCCAGGTGACGGGTACTTCTCGAATACGGCCGTTTCTTCTGGCCACCTTGACCATCATCTCTGTTGGCCAACCAAATGTCATCTCCTTCATGTCAAGTGATTGCAGCAGTGTCGTGCGAATGGCCCGATAAGGCCCTAAATCTGTTACCGGAATGCGATAAAGGAGCCGCATCAAACTGGAAGAAAGCCAATTTCCAAACCGCTGGTGAGGCGGCATTGCACCGACCTCGATCGTACCGAGCACTCTTGATCCTAACAGTAAGTCAACTTCCCCTTGCTTGACTGGGGCTATTAAACTGGGCAGTTCTGCAGGGAGTGAGCTGTAATCCCCGTCCATATACACTAGGATGTCGGCACCTAACTCAATGGCAACGGCCGTTCCCGCCGCACACGCATACCCATACCCTTGGCGCGGTTCAGCCACAACAACCGCCCCAGCCGCCTCGGCAGCTTCACCCGTCCCATCGCTCGAATCATTATCCACCACAATGACCCAATCAATAGCCTGCTGGCGGGTCTCTTCAACCAGAGGACCAATATTTTCTGCTTCATTCAATGCGGGTATGATAACGGCCGTTTTCAAAAAAGCTCTCCTGAAATAGCAGTTCAGCTTGTCAGCATTTCAGCTTGTCAGCTAAAAATCTGTGCCATCTGTTTAATCTGTGAAATCCGCGTCATCTGCATTCTATTTTTATCCATCGCGGTACGCTTCTGTCAATGGCAACTGGTCAACAACATTACCACATCCCACCAATTCTATCTCTTTTGCAACTTTATGGCGGGCTTGCTGTATAACTATTCATATGACCGCGATAAGCGATGAGCAGCTAATTCTTCAGGCGCAGTCAGGCCAAAGCGAAGCGTTTGGACTTCTTGTGCAACGATACCAAACGGCCGTTTTTAACGTCGCTTATCGAATGTTTGGACAAGCGCCAGATGCGGAGGACGCCACACAGGAAGCGTTTGTGCGAGCTTATAAGGCGATTGAACGATTTGATTCAAAACGGCCGTTTGCCCCGTGGATCAAGCGCATCACGGTGAATGTTTGTCTCAACGTGCTTGAATCGAAGCAAAATCAAACCCAAACGGTCGCCACGGATATCAAGCGGGATGATCAAACCCAAGGGGATATGGATGATTGGCAGCACCGCAATCCAACCCCCGAACAAAATTTAGTTAAGCAGGAACGGGATATTCTGCTCCGCGAGGCGATACTGACACTGCCCCCCAACTATCGGGCGGTGCTCGAGTATCGCCATTTTCAGGAACTGACCTATGATCAGATCGCTGAAACAATGAATCGACCAGTTAGCAGTGTCAAAAGCGATCTGTTTCGAGCCAGAAAGATGTTGGCAACAAGGATGAAAGAAGAGAGAAGAGAGACAAGAGTAGAGAGTGGTAAGTGACTGGTCGTTACAATATCAAACATGTAACAAAGGCTGAACCTATCGAAGTCGTTGTGATGCAAACTGCTTTGGCTTCGACAAGCTCCGCCGCCGCTCGCAACGAAGAGTAACTATGGACGAACGAACTGAAAATCTCCTAAACGAATATTTAGACGGCACATTAGACGCGAGTCATCAAGATGAAGCTGAACGGTTGCTTGCAGAGTCAGAAGAAGCGCAGGCTTATCTTGCTGATCTTGAACTGCTATTTGCTGATTTAGCAGACCTCGAAGAGTTACCGCTTGCCCGTGATTTATCACAGGATATTGTGGCTCAACTGGATAAACCGACGGCCGCTTGGTCAAACTGGTGGCTTGTCGGGCAAATCATGGGGGTTGCTGTGCTATTAGTGTTTGCATGGCCCATGCTGCAGATGAGTTGGTTTGAATTGGAAACGGCCGTTTCTCTACCAACCTCGACTTTTTCACTGGATTTCATCTCCCAATTTTGGCAACAGCTGAATGATAATCTAACGGCAGTTTCAACCACATCGAGTAACCTTCCGGGACTAGGTTTGGGTCCCGTACAGCTAACCTGGCTCTTAGCCAGCACCTTTTTAATTTGGATACTCAGCAACAGCTATCTGCTGAGAAATGATTCGGAGTAAACTTATGGATGAACTCATACGCCTTCTCATTGCCACGATTGTCATGGCAATCACTCTGCCCCCGTTTTTTACCGTTTTGGTCTATTTAATTCCAATTCGATTGGAAGAAATACAGGCTGGTATTGAACAAAGAACAAGGCGATCATTCGTCATCGGCTTTATAAACGCTCTGTTTTTTGGCTTGGTGATCGCTGTGTTTGCCAATCAAGGGGATGTGGGCGGCTTGATGGCAATGATCATCTTGCTATTTATTTTGGCTCTGTCTTTTATGGGGGTGACCGCCTTCGTGAGGCTTTTACGGAACCGAATTTTTGAGGATGCTGAATTTGGGGCAACATTGAAAACGGCCGTTTTGCTAACCGGAGCGATGTTAACCCCAATTTTAGGCTGGTTTATCGTCACGCCACTTTTGGCGCTATTTGGATTAGGAGCAACGATACCGGCAATTTTTAGGCGCCGAAAACGTAAAGTGGACACAGTCGTTTAAGTGTTCCGAAGTTTCTAGTTTGAAAACCTTGTCAGCTGAACACTTCGGAACCTCGAGGAAACGAAGCGTGTAACTGTCGTTTTATTCAAAGCAGGAACTTTGTTTCACTTAACAATCCTGACAGGTTTACTGTTTTGATAGGTATCTAGAGATAATAAAAACCCGTCAGG
>JBCCFD010000579.1:0-3719 GCA_039029915.1 Chloroflexota bacterium | reverse complement strand
CACGCTGGCCGGCCGCAATGTGGTTATGATGAAAGGGCGGCTTCATTATTATGAGGGCCATCCTATGGCTGACGTCATTTTTCCGATTCGGGTGATGAAGGTGCTGGGCGCTAAAATGCTGGTGGTGACCAACGCGGCCGGGGGGCTGAATCCTGATTTCACGCCCGGCAACATTATGCTCATAACCGACCATATCAACATGCAGTGGAATAATGCGCTGATTGGGCCAAACCTCGATGAACTTGGGCCCCGTTTTCCAGACATGACCCATGTGTATAATCCTGAACTTCGAACGTTAGCTTTAAAGGTGGCCAAGCAGGAAGAGATTGCCCTGCAGCAGGGTATTTATGTGGCCTGGTCTGGGCCAACGTATGAAACCCCAGCTGAACGTCGCTTTTTACGCTTGATTGGGGGGGACGCGGTGGGGATGTCTACCGTGCCGGAAGCAACGGCCGCAAACCATGCTGGGATGAAAATCCTAGGCTTTTCGGTCATTACCAATGTTGCCACCGGTGGCCCTGACCAACCCGTTGATGATCATTTAGAGGTTCTGGCAATGGCGAATGCGGCCGGTAAACGAATGGTACAGCTGGTGCGACGAATATTAGAAGAGCTGCCTCCCCTGTAGAAAAGTTGTCGCTATGAATCGGAGGCGGCGGGTGTTAGATGTTGCTTGCGCCAAATCAATCTATTCCGAAGCAAAAAGATTGGTACAAAGGAAACCAGCATGATGACCATCCCTAAGTAAAAAGGAAAACGAGGGGAAAGAGAAAATAGCACCCCAGCGATTGAACTGCTGACAATCACACCTAAGTTTGAAGAGGATTGCACCACGCCTAAAATTTGACCCTTTATTGACTCATTGGCGACCGATGTGGCCATTGAATTGATTGAAGGAAGAGCAAAACCGACGCCGACGGCAAACAGAATTGAGGATAACCCAGCCACCGCCACATTGGTGGCAGACCCTAAAAGCAGAAGGCCAGAAATGATTAGCCCTCCCGCTAAAATGATCAACCCCATTTCACCCAGCCGGGGCAATAATCGGCGAATCAAAAATCCTTGCGTCACAATTTGGGCGATACCCACTGCCCCAAAAATAATTCCCAAACCAATTTGAACCCGCTCTTCGGAAGCATCTGGTAACAGGACCGCATCCGTAAAGAGAGAGAGGGTTGATTGAAGAATGCCTAATGTCATTTGGACAAAGAAGGCGATTAGCAATATGTAAATGAGCGTTCTCTGGCTAAGAATTTGTCGAAAATTGATACCTTTTTGGGCAGAAGCGCGATTTTCAGCTTGAATCTCGGGTGTGACCGTTTCATTGAGCGTAAAAACAGTTAATAGAACCACAATCGTTGCTGCGCCTGCCGCTAAGAAGTAGGGGATGCGTGGCCCAAAGCTGGCCGCCATAAACCCACCGATAGCTGGTCCTAACACAAAGCCAACGCCAAAAGCGGCCATCACATAGCCAAAAGAGACGGTTTTCTTTTCCGGAGGGGTGATATCAGCGATATACGCTTGGGCCACAATAAAATTGCCCCCCGTTATGCCATCTAGGAGTCGGGCGAAGAAGAGTATCCATACGTTGGGCGCTAAGCCAAGCATGATGAAAGCAATTACGGTGCCAATCTGACTGACAATGAGGATAGGCACACGGCCGTTTCTATCTGAGAGCCGTCCAAGATAAGGCGCAGCAAGGAATTGAGCACCAAAGAACGTTGTGTTAAGCAGTGTGATCCACTGGGGTTCAAGCATGAATTCGTTTTGAGCATACAGCGGCAGGATAGGCAAAATCATAGCGGCACCCAGCATTTGCACAAAAACGATGAGGATGATCGTCACAAGCCGACGGTCGAATTGTCTTAAGTTCATCTGCTAAGTATGACAGACTCCCCCAAAAAACAAACCATATAGCGTAAGCGTTTTATTAGAAAGCGTGGTTTGCTCAATTGAGGGTGTGCGCTAATATCTACCTCATAATGGACTTAAATAAACGTTTTCCCTCAGTGGCAGATATGGAAACGGCCGCTTCCAAACGACTACCAAAATTTGTTCACGATTATCTGGTTGGCGGTATTGGGGTTGAGTCATGCGTGCAGCGGAATCGTGATGCATTAAGCGAGACCCTGCTGATGCCCCGCTACCTATCCGAGGCGCAAAACCCAGAGATCACAACGAAAATTTTAGGGCAAGCATTCTCTGCGCCATTTGGCGTGGCACCGCTTGGGCTATCTGGGTTGATGTGGCCAGATCTAGAGGGAATCTTGGCCAAGGCTGCAAAGACAAATGAGTTGCCCTATATTTTAAGCACCTTTGCCTGTGCCAGCTTGGAGCGCATTCAGCTGATCGCTGGCGAAAACGGCTGGTTTCAATATTATCCTTCCGATACACCTCGAATTGAAAAAGACCTGCTCGATCGCTGTCAAGCGGCAGGCTACAAAACATTGGTTTTGACGGTAGATATTCCCGTGGAAACTCGTCGCGATCGAGATATCAAAAACGGTCTTTCTGTGCCGCCGCGTTTTGATCTACGCACCCTTTGGCAAATGATGACTCACCCTGCGTGGGCTTTGAATATGCTGCGAGTTGGTGTACCACAATTTGAAACGCTCCTTCCTTATTACAAAGGGGGCGGTATTTCAGCACAGGTGGCATTTATTTCAACCCATATGAAAGGGCATATTACGGCTGAACGATTTAAAGCGATTCGTGCTTATTGGCAGGGAAATCTGTTGGTCAAAGGTATTTTGGATGTTGAGGAAGCCAAAACATACATGGATTTGGGGGCAGATGGGATTGTGGTGTCTAACCACGGTGGGCGACAGTTTGATGCCGCACCGGCTGCAGCGCAAGTGCTACCCCAGATTCGACAGGCGCTTGGCCCTAACGCCTTGATTTTGGCGGACGGTGGTATTCGTAACGGGCTGGATATTGCTAGAATGCTGGCCTTAGGTGCAAACTTTGTGCTCTTGGGACGGCCGTTTGTGTTTGCGGTTGCTGCGATTGGCAAAAAAGGGGGGGACCATGTGATGCATATTTTAAAGGAAGAGTTGCGTGGCGCGATGGCGCAAATGGGGTGTCGCACCCTAGCTGACTTGCCGAAATTCTTGGTGAAATAAGGTCCTGATACCCGATACTGAATAGGAGAAACTAATGACTGATCTAAAAGAGACTTTTGGCCTTGATGGAGACACACTCCCAACGTTTATGGGGCTGCCAGAAAGGAAACTAGACGGTTTGGAGGAGACGGCCGTTGCTATCATTGGTGCACCTATTGCTACCCCTTATCCCGGTTTTGGTTTGTTCTCGGCAACCGCACCCGATGCGATTCGAAAAGGAACTGCTTATGATGCCCCGTTTATCAGTCATCATGATTTTGATTTTGACGGCTCGCTGTTAGAGGATGAGTTTGGGCAGGTTGTGGATTGTGGAGATTTAGAAACCAGTGAAACGGATTATGCAGCGAATCGAGAGATGATAAAAACGGCCGTTTCTCAAATGCTTGACGCTGGTGCCAAGCCCATCGTGATTGGTGGAGATGACTCCGTTCCATCCCCTGTTTTTCAGGCATTTGCCGAGCGGGGGAAAACATATACCATTTTACAAATTGACGCCCACATCGATTGGCGACAAGAGGTTAACAGCGAGCCGTGGGGGTTGAGCAGCACCATGCGACGCGCCTCCGAAATGCCGCACATCGAGCGCATTGTGCAGGT
>JBCCFD010000578.1:0-3726 GCA_039029915.1 Chloroflexota bacterium | reverse complement strand
TTTTGGCCCATCGGTGAAATTTCAGAAGCCACCCTGCAAGAATACATTGGCACGCTAGAGCCTTTTATTGGCAAAGGACTTACCCAACCAGAGCCACGTCTAACCCGCCTATACTCAGATATTGGTGTGGCTCCTCACATCGTTGGGTACACCGGCTTTATTCCTGCTGAAGAGATTGACAGCTACCTTGCCGACGGGTACAGAGGAGATGAGCAAGTTGGGCTTGTGGGGGTTGAACGCTGGGGAGAAGAGTATCTGAACGGCGAGCGGGGTGGCATTTTGACAGTTGTCGGCCCTAGCGGTGAATTTATTAGCACCGTTCAAGAGATTTCACCCAAACAGGCGCGAAGCGTGTACACCAGCCTTGAGTTAGACTATCAGGCCGCGGTCGAGCAAGCGCTGGCTCAAGCGATTCTTACCCTGCCCGCAGGTGTTTCATCTGGGGCCGTGGTAGTGATGGATGTAAACAGCGGCGCGATTCGCGCGATGGCTAGCTATCCCACATATAACCCAAATGTGTTTGACCTTGCCCAACCGGATGCAGATGTCAATTTAGGCCAGCTATTTAATGACCCAACACGGCCGTTATTTAATCGCGCTGCACAGGGAGCCTATCCAGCTGGGTCGCTGTTCAAAATCGTTACGATGACAGCCGGATTAAACAGCGGACTTTACACACCTCAATCGCTCTACACCAGCACGGGTTCATGGAACGTCCTTGGTGATAATTTCATCAAAACAGACTGGTTAGAAACAGGGCACGGCACCGTTAGCCTAGCGGATGCTCTCGTGGTCTCATGCAACTCTTGTTTTTACGATGTGGCTTATAATCTTGACCTGCAAGACCCTTACTTCTTCCCAAACGTTGCTAAATCATTTGGCCTAGGAAATATTACCGGCTTACAAGGCGTACGTGAAGCGGCAGGGCTTATTCCTGACCCTGATTGGAAAATTGGCAACGTCGGTGAAGGCTGGGCCAACGGGGACGCGGTTAACATGGGTATCGGACAGGGGTTTGTTCAAGTTACCCCGCTGCAGATGACCACCATATTTTCAGCGATTGCCAACGGGGGCATCGTCTACCAGCCTACACTCGTTGATCGGATTGGTGAAGGCGGTGGGGCACCGGTAGAGACCCTCCAACCTCGAATCTCTAGCGAGCTACCCATTCGGGCTGAAGATTTAGGCATCATTCGAGATAGTCTCTGGAAAGTAGCCAACAGCTCGCCAAATGGCACCGCATCTTTAGTGCTAGCTGATATGAGCATTCCCACGGCCGGCAAAACTGGCACGGCCGAAGCCCCACCGAATGCGCCTCACGCTTGGTATGGTGGCTATGCACCGGCTGGCCCCTTTACGAACTCTGACGGTATTGTGATCACTGAACCGGAAATTGCGGTGGTGGTTATTGTTGAAAACGGGGGTCAAGGGTCAGAAGTGGCAGCCCCTATTTTCCGACGCGTTATTGAATTATACTATGGCATTCAACCCGTAACGCCCTACCCTTGGGGTGGATAAACTATGACTGAACCGTGGCGACCAGCCGTCAAAAATGCGATGCATCAGGCGGCCCAAAATCAAGCTGGCAAGCGAGGCAAAACGTTTAATTATCGATGGGAGCACGTGCAGGCAGTGGTAAACACGGCCGTTAAGCTAGCTGGACTCACCGATGCAGATCCTGAAATCGTGGAAGCCTCAGCATGGCTACACGACATCCGCAAAGAGACAAAAGATATTCATCCGCAAGAAGGGGCTAAATTTGCGCGACAATTTTTGCCCCAAACTGATTTTCCAGTTGAAAAAATCGAAGCCGTTGCCTCAGCTATCGAACAGCACATGGGGCTTTGGCTGGATGAACCGCTTGAAAATTTGGAAGCTCAGGTGCTCTGGGATGCCGACAAGCTGACAAAAATTGGTGCAACGATTATTTTCCATTTTACAGGTAACTGGTTAACCAAAAACAAGCCAGTCACAACACACGATATTTTGGAAAACGGCCGTTCTGTCGATTGGATTCCCAAAACGGTGGCCAGTATGCACACCCAGCCAGCTAAAGTGGCCGCAGCCAAACGGTACAAAGCTTTTCAGCAAATTTGGGGACAGCTAGCCATAGAGTTAGAAAATCAAGATTTGGAAGCGCCATTTATCCACAAAGGCAAAGAATGAAGGATGAGGATTTACCATGCAGCATAAAGGTAAAGTCGCCTTGGTCACCGGATCAGGTCGGGGCATAGGTAAGGCAATTGCGCTTCAGCTTGCATCAGAAGGCGCTGACATTGTCGTTAATTTTTTTCGCAATCGGGACCCCGCAGAAGAAACGGCCGTTCAAATTCGCTCTCTTGGCCGCAAAGCCACCGTGATCAAAGCCAATGTTGGTGAACTGGACGAGCTTGAAACGCTTTATCAGCAAATTGATGAAGAATTTGAAGGGCTCGACATTCTCATTCACAATGCCGCCTCGGGATTTAATCGGCCCGCCATGCAGCAAAAGCCGCGCGGCTGGGAATGGACGATGAATATTAATGCCCGCTCCCTTCTTTTTGGTGCTCAACACGCTGTTAAGCTGATGCAAAAACGGGGCGGTGGCTCGATCGTGGCGTTATCAAGTTTAGGCTCGATGCGGGTGATGGAGGAGTATGTGGCGGTAGGCACGTCCAAAGCAGCCATTGAATCACTTGTCCGCTATTTAGGCGTTGAATTAGCCAGGGACAATATTGTGGTGAATGGCATTTCCCCAGGTATGGTGCTAACGGATGCCATCAAACATTTTGAAACATTCCAAGATAGCGACTTTGTTGAAGAGGTGCGAGAGCGAACGCCAAACGGCCGTTTATGCACCCCACAAGATGTGGCTCAACTGGCCAGCTTTTTATGTAGCCCCGCTGCCCAGATGATCTGCGGCCAAACGATTGTAATGGATGGGGGATATACGCTCAGAGTCAATTAGAGGAGGTTAGCTAGAGTTAGTAGGAAGCACTTGACGAGTTGATGGTCAATTAGTATTCACTTATCTTTGCAAACCGGCTATCTAACAACGGGTAAATTTAGAGAAATTCAAACATCTGATTCCGCATCATCAAAATAAAGGTTTAAAAGTTGAATAATATATTTTCCTTCAGCTATGAGGTTAAGATATTGTTCTTTTGTCGCCCTTAAATACCCTAGCCCCTCAAACTCAATTGTTATTTGCTGTGCTTCACAGTTAATCACTAAATTTGAATCATGTTTTAATCTTTTTTCATAGTAATTGACTATCTCACTTGAAGTTAGCATAGCAAAAAATTTGTCGTCAGTTGACCAAGTTGCCAAGTCATCGCCCACAAAAATTGAGTCCACCACACCATCAAGCCAAGTCCGTGAGCGTATGTTAAATCGAGGCAGTTTTTTATTTCGGGATGTTATCGAAAATACAGTTTGTTTTTTAAAATGTGGTGCATGATTTCGTTTATAAGGGTCTCGACTTTCGATAAGACGATCGGAAATTTTTAATGCCCACCTATTAGTCTCACTAATGATGATATTGCGTTCGTAAAGGGTTGTTTCACGATTGATTTTTTTAGGAAGATACCGAGGTATAAACTCCCAACCCAACCAATCTGCTATCCGTTTTACTTCTTGATGTCGATTGTTTCTTTGATTAAATCCAAAAATAATACTTGCAGGGGGATAAATAACCACAAAACAAACCGCTAAGAAAATTAGGATAGTCGGTACCCACAGTAATTC
>JBCCFD010000577.1:0-3776 GCA_039029915.1 Chloroflexota bacterium | reverse complement strand
GCTCCCCACTCTGATCGAGCACAAAGAGATGCGGGTATCCGGCAACCTCGGGGAGGGTTTCCATGAACGCCACATTTTCGTTTTCGAGGCTGACATTAATTTTGACAATCAGGTAATTATCTAGCACTAAATCAGCCACCGTTTGGTTTGTTTCCAAGTAGTCTTCAAGAATGTGGCACCAGGGACACCACTCCCCTCCAACAATAAGCATAATATTTTTATTTTCAGCTTGGGCACGCGTAACGGCCGTATCAATATCTGCCGTCGGGTCTCGCTCTGGGTCATAGCTTTTCACGACATAAGAATCAACCAACTGGCTTGTTTCTGGATGCCACTCATCTAAAAATAGCATGACATTGTTGAGATTCAAATCACCGTCATCCGATAAACCTCGGGTGTCGTAGGAGTCTGCCAAGCTGCCGTCCGATTCTAAAATGTAAAAGTGCGGGAACCATTCAATGTCGGGATAATCTTCCAAAAATGCTTCGTTGGCGTTCTCTTCGCTAACGTTGACTTTGACAATAACATAATTGCGTTCAAGCGCATCGGCAACGGCCGGATTGGCGACAATAAAATCGTCAAGAATAAAACAATCAATACACCAATCTCCACCTACTATAAGCAAAACTCGGCGATTTGACTGTTCAGCGTTTTGAACCGCTTTTTGCACATCTTTGGCGGGGTCACGGCTGGGATCATAACTATCCACAAGATAAATATCTGCTTTTTGTAGCTCTTCTGCTGCGCGAGAGTCCCCCATTTCTATCGAGGCTAAAATATTTCTATAAATTGGCTTCACTTCTTCAACGAGGTCCGGCTGAATTAGAACAACCATCGAAATAAGGCGATCTTCATTGCCAATTGAGCCGTTTAAAAGCGAAATTGGTTCCCCTGTACTTGGCATGATACCAGAAGTTTCTACGAGAACGGCATCCATACCTGATGGTGTTTCGAATAATTCAACATCTCCTACTAATGAGGGATTCTCGATAAATCCAGAGGACAGTATGGAAACATCATTTGCCAATGCATCAGCGAGATCTTCAATTGATACACCGATATTTCCCAATGAAAAAAACAGACCTAATGCACCGTTGGAAAATTCATCAGCCTCAAGGACTTCCGAACTGCTTGCAATGAAGACGATATCATTTACTGCTAATTCTTCTGCGACCCATTCAGCTGGATAATGAATTGAGGAATTAATTAATTCACTTTCTATCGTGTTCCAATCTTCTGATAATGTTAGCGAAGCTGTCTCAGCGGGTTCCGGCACGGGGGTATTGGTTGGAACGGCCGTATGCGTCGCCGTAGGTTCCAGTGTGCTGGTCGGTGCAGGGGTATCGGTTGGGGTGAGTGTATTGGTTGGCAACGGTTCGGGTGTGTCCGTCGCAGGAACGGCCGTTTCTGTAGGTGCTTCTAGCTCAGCAACCTCTTCCGGCTGTTCAATAGCGCAGGCAGAAATTAATATGATGAGGACAAGCAGTAAGAGAGAAACTTTTTTCATGAGAGAAATCCTTGGGTAGACAGTAAACCACAGCTAGGCTTTAGGAATTCAAAATTTCATCTGTGATTTACGTCGGGTTATTGAGTTGTGAAAATCGACTGAGGCAGTTCAAAAACAACCGTTGTATTCACCGGCGCTTTGCACCCGCCTGAGCTGCTGCACGCCATGTAAACAAGATTTAGCGTTGTTTCAGGGGTGCCATCCCCAATGGCAACAGGAACGGAGAGCGTAACGGGCCCATCAGGATAGAGGGCAAACGGTTCGTCAAAGGTTGGGAAATAATGGTCGGTTGTGGCGACATCTGCAGACGTCTCCCCAGAAATAGTTAGGGCCCCAGATTCGACAAGCAGCAGCGTGGGGCGGCCTACCCCTTGGATGCCGCTTGGGGGCAAATCTTTGCTGTAGAGATGGAGCTCTGGCTCGTCGGGGGCAAAATGGCTGATTAAGGTGGCTTGATCAACGGCCGTTACCGCAAGCGAAATCGTTACATCAACACTATTTTTACTAAAAGTGCCTAGCTCATAGGTTGCAGGCACAAATGGGGTGGCTGTTGGTGGCGGCAGGGTGGCGGTTGGCGTAGGTTCAATGGATACGGCCGTTGGCGCTGCTGCAGCTTGGTCTACAGTTGATTCCGGCTCGGCTTGAGAACAACCCACAATCATCAAAAATAGAAACAAAAATAATGTGCGTTTCAAAATCATTCTCCTTACTCGACTGAGCGGTACCCAAATCAGCGAGCGTCTAGCCAAATTTTCGACAGGTTGCTCTTACAAGTAGAAATATCACTAAACTCATAAACGCATGCGGCACCGCACGATGGTATAAATCGTACAAAGCAGAGCTTGCAACAACGCTTTCATCAAAGGGGAAAACCTGGGTTGAGTCGCTAATGCACTTTACACAATAGCAAGAAGGATAGTCAACGTCACCACACTAGCAATGGTTGAAAAGAGCACCGTCATCGTTACAAATTCAGGCATGAGGTCGTGTTCAAAGGCAATAATGGACACCAAAACAGCGGCCGGCATACTCGATTGTAATATGCCTGTGCCTCGCTCCAGCCCTGTTAAGCTAAAAAAACCAACGAGCGCAAATGCCAAAATTGGCCCACCAATCAACCGCAGGCTGGTGGCGACAAGGGTATCGAAGTTGATTTCTAAACTGTTGTTGCTGGCGAGCGTAACCCCCAGCGTGACCAACATCACTGGTATCATCGCATCTCCCAATAAACCGGTCACTCGGGTAACGGCCAGAGGGAGTGTGTACCCTGATAAATTGATCAGGATTGCGGGGACAGCCGCCAAGATGGCTGGGGTTTTCAGGACGGACAGCATGGCTCGCCAACCGCCACCAGATTGCCAGCTGGCTGCAAAGACCCCGATGACAAAAGCCACAATAACCAGTGCCAAAAAGTAAACGGTAGCTGGCAGTACCGCTTCGGGACCATAGCGAAACTCAAGCAGAGGCAGGCCAAAGTTACCCACGTTGCCGAAGACGGCGATTAAAACATAAGCGCTGATCATGCGAGACGGCCGTTTTAGCACCAAGCCTACAATCAAAGCCAAAATGGCCAAGCCAATATGCACAAGAGCGATGTATAGAAACATGCGCACGGCTAAAGAGGCCTCAGTCCGAGCGGTGCTAATCACATTAAAAATGAAGCTGGGCACAAACAGGAAGTAGGCTGCGCGTGAAAGTGTGCGGGGCTGTAAGCCAAGCCGTGGCCCCACTAGATACCCAATAATCACCAGCAAAAAGACTGGTGTGATAACGTCGAAAAAGATGCCGAGTAGCTGCTGAATCATAATATTTTGTTGATGATGGGAACGGCCGTTTCTCCCAAATGGTTGGCTAACTGCTGGCAGTAGAGCCGCACCCCAGCTCCGCGCATTACCCGGACCATGATGCGAAAAATCGGCACGTGCCAGGTGCCATTGTCAATAAACCCTTCCTCACGAATGGTTAAATCAGTTCCTGTGCCCATTGGTGTGAGTGCATACTCAAATCGGGCCGTCATGGGCACCACAGAATCCGCTATGACGCGCACCAGTTTGTGTGGTTTGTCCGCTGCAATTGTTTGTACCGTTAGCTGAGACGATCCCATATCAATCAACCACATCGGCGGTTCGTCTTCTTCTGATAGAAGCTGCACCGAATGTTGAGAAGACCCCGATACGGGCATTGCTTCCATATCCACAATGGCGTTCCAAACGACGTCCGGGTTTTGGCGCAGCACAAGGTTGCCCACGTTGTGATATGGCTTGGGCAG
>JBCCFD010000576.1:0-3780 GCA_039029915.1 Chloroflexota bacterium | reverse complement strand
TTATCAACACTCATTTGATCCATCTTCATGTACCAGCCGGGGCAACACCAAAAGACGGCCCTTCTGCAGGTATCACCATGGCCTCGGCCATTTACTCATTGGCCACCCAAAAAGCACCCATTGATAAGGTGGCCATGACGGGTGAACTGACCCTGACAGGATTGGTCATGCCCATTGGTGGCGTGAAAGAAAAACTCATTGCAGCTAAACGGGCAGGCGTAACTCAAATCATCTTCCCTGCTGAAAATAAGGCAGAGTTTGATGATCTGGACGAACGCATCCGCGAAGGGGTGACCCCGCATTTCGCGAGCACATTTGCCGAAGTGCTAGAGGTGGTATTCCCAACGACCCCATAAAAAATAAATTTCCTGAATTTTAATATCATGGTTGTCGTTTCAACGGCCGTATCCCACCAGTACGGCCGTTTTTGTTGTAAAATAGCCGTCAAATCAGTCTCAACCAACCATAAAGGGGAAATCATGGCTGAAAACGACGAACTACTCAACATCTTGCGTGAAGCAGCCCAATCGGCACCAGACAATTTAGCCTTGCAAAAGCAGTTCGCTGATCTGCTACTTGAATCAGGTAAGTTTAGCGAGGCCGAAGCCATTTTCCGCCACATTTTAAGCAAAGAACCCGAAAACCACGACGTCAAATTTTCGCTGGCCAAGCTGTATGTGGCTCAAAATAAGGAGGCTGTAGGTCTTGTTATTCTCGAGCGACTGCTACAGATTCCTCAGCCAAAGGCGGAATGGTTTCAACTTGCCTCGGAAGCATATCGTAAGAGCGGTCAAGAAGTGCAGGCCAAGGAAGCGTACCAACAGGCTATTTTAAGGCAGAGCGTCACGCCATCAGAAGAAAGCAATGAACCACAAATAGCGGATGAGGCAGAAAACGGCCGTGTGGCAGTTATTGTGGATGCACCAGAGCCAGAAGCGATTCAAGAGGTGCAAAAATCAGACACATCCTTTAAAGATGTGGGCGGCATGGAAAAGCTAAAAGATGAGATACGGCTAAAAATTATCCATCCCATTCAAAGGCCTGAAATTTATCAAGCCTACGGTAAAAAGATTGGGGGTGGCATCTTAATGTATGGGCCTCCCGGCTGCGGTAAAACTCATTTAGCTAGAGCGACGGCTGGTGAAGTAGACGCAAACTTTATCTCTGTTGGTCTGCATGATGTTTTAGACATGTATCTTGGCCAAAGCGAGCAAAAACTACATCAGCTGTTTGAATTAGCAAGACGTTACGCCCCCACCGTTCTCTTTTTTGATGAAGTGGATGCGCTTGGGGCAAACCGTTCTGATTTACGACGCAGCGCTGGGAGGCAGTTGATTAACCAATTTCTTTCTGAGTTAGATGGGGTTGAGCAGGATAATGAGGGGGTCTTAGTTTTAGCGGCCACTAATGCGCCTTGGCATTTAGACCCAGCTTTCCGTCGTCCTGGCCGCTTTGATCGGGTAATTTTTGTCCCCCCACCCGATAGACAAGCTAGGCAGGCTATTTTAGAGCTTATGCTAAAAGATAAGCCGACAGCCGATATTCAGTACAAACAGCTAGCCAAGCAGACAGATGGCTTTTCTGGAGCTGATTTAAAAGGTGTTGTGGATACGGCCGTTGAGCTCAAACTTGAAGAAGCCTTAAAACAAGGTGTTCCTACACCAGTCACCAACAAAGAACTTACCAATGCGATCAAAAAAATCAAGCCATCAACTACGGAATGGTTTAATTCAGCGCGCAATTATGCCCTCTATGCCAATCAGGGTGGCCTATATGATGACATTTTAGATTATGTCAAAGGGGGCGAAAATCGCTCACTTGCATCCCGCCTCACCTTTTGGAGAGACGAATGAGCGCTCGATTAACCCAAGCCTCCCTTTTAATTGAACGCAGTCGATATCAAGACGCTCTTGAGCTGATTCAGTTTGAGATTGCTCAAAACCCAGACAACAGCTTTGCGCACGCTATGCTGGCTTTGTGTCATTCGGAGCTAGAGCAGCCAGACGCAGCTTTAAAAGCAGCCAAAACCGCCATTCAGCTTGCTCCAAATAACGATCATCATATTTACATTTTAGCGCTGGTTCAGTACAAGCAAGAAGCCCTAGATACGGCTTTGGCAACAGTGAAATCAGCCATTACCCTGGAACCAAGAAACGCCCAATATTATGCTTTATTAAGCGGCATATTATTAGACAAGCGGCAATGGCAAAATGCATTAGACGCGGCCAATGAAGGGCTGCGCATCGACCCAGAGCATGTGAGGTGTGCTAATTTGAGGGCGATGGCTTTAGTCAAGCTTGGAAAACGCATCGAAGCAAACAGCACCATTGATTTTTCCCTTTCACAAGACCCAGACAACCCACTCACGCATGCTAACAAAGGTTGGACCAGCCTGCATCAAAGCAAACCCAAAGAGGCAATGAATCATTTTGCTGAAGCGCTTCGACTTGATCCCAACTTTGAATGGGCCCAAGCAGGCATCTTAGAAGCCATGAAGGCCAGAAATCCGATTTATCGGGTTATGCTGGGTTATTTTCTATGGATGGATCGATTAGATAGGCGAACTCAGTGGGGCATCATTCTTGGGGCTTACTTCCTGTTTAGAATCTTAAATGATCTAGCCGATACGAATCCTCAGCTGGAGCCGTTTATCAATCCGGTTCTTTATCTTTATATTGCATTTGTGTTTCTCTCTTGGACATCCAGCACGCTGTTCGACTTATTCTTGAGACTTGACCGCTTCGGACGACTGGCCTTGCCTCAGGAGCGTATCAGGAACTCTAACTGGGTAGGCATCACGCTTTTAATCGCCTTAGGGCTCTTCGGGGCTGGGTTGATGAATCAAAATCCACTGCGGGGCACCTTGTTTTTAGGAGCAGTGCAAACGGCCGTTTTTATTATTCCTCTCAGCAGTACGCTACGCGGCAATCATTTGAAAGGATACAACTTTTTGAGATTGTATACGGCCGTTTTGGGTTTACTTCTTGTTTTATACCTATTCCTAAACATCGTTCAAGGCATCAGTTTCTCTCCTGGGCTGTATATTCTGGGCGTCTTCGTTTACCAATTTGCAGCCAACGTTGTTTATAGTCGGGGCTAAATGTAGATATCCAACGTCAACTTTTTTATTGTTATTATTCTGTAAGAAATCTCACATCCGTCGCCGCGTCTAAGGGGTGTGAATCATTTATTTATTATTTTGAAACAGGAGTTTGACCATGAATAACAATTTAAAAATCTTAATTGGTGCCGTTGTCGTGATTGGTGGCCTTGCGGCCGCTTGGTATTTAGCCTCCCCGCTTTTCATTGACAATTCAGTTGATGAGGCGTTTCCGGTAAGCTTGCCAACCGTTGAAGAAGCGGCAGATATGTCGGCAGACGAGATTGAGCAGGCGGTTAATGCCGCCATGGACGACGTCATGACGCTCACCGACGCTGAAATGGAGCAAGTTGAGGAACGTTTACTCAATCTAGCCGCTCAAATGCCAGACACAATGATGGACGAGGCGATGCCTGCTGACGGCCCTACGATTTTAAGCCAAGGTGAATTTACTGACGCAGACGCCTTTCACCTAGGGTCTGGCACTGCCACCATTTACACGCTAGAAGACGGTTCGCGCATTCTTCGATTTGAGGATTTTGACGTTACCAATGGCCCTGATCTGCACGTACTGCTATCGACGCACCCCAATCCGCTCACTCGCGATGAGGTGGGGACTGACTATATCGATTTAGGGTCTTTAAAGGGAAATATGGGCAATCAAAACTATGAGATTCCCG
>JBCCFD010000575.1:0-3868 GCA_039029915.1 Chloroflexota bacterium | reverse complement strand
TCGCAGTTTATTGTTAGTGGTCTCATTATTTATCTTACTTATTTTAGTAAGCTCTGCTAGGCACTCATTAGCTTTTCAGCCGCCCGTTTCAGGGTATGGCATAGCGGAAATTAAAGGCCCCGTCTCGTTCACGATTGAAACAGAGCCATCTGTTGTTCAGCCGGGTGATTCTTTCACGCTGATTATTTCTTACTCGAATGCAACGCAGTCGACTTTTTCTCCGCAGTTGACATTTGAACTCCCCCCCAACGTGACCCTTCAATCTTCTAGGTTGCCTTCTGGTATGACAATGAACTTTCAATCAGGTCAACTTAACTGGCTCCCTGTAGTTTCGGCTTTTAATGGCGGTGAATCAGTTTCAATTGATCTACAGGCCGGTCCCGCTAACATTCTCAACCCTGAACAAGCGATTAAGACGTCAATGATTATTGATGGACAGTTGCTTCAGGCTGACACGCGATTTTGGTTAGGTACCGCCCCAAAAATTGATCAAATTGTTTTGCCAAGACGAGTTGCCATCGGTCAGCCGGTGCAGCTTCGAGGTGAGCTCAGTGGCTCTGGTCCCTTTTCGCAAAGTTGGGACTTAGGCGACGGCCGTATCGTTGATGTAATGGACCCCGAGGTATCTTTTTCACAGGCTGGTACGTATGAGATTGCCCTAACGGCCGTTAATCCGCTTACAACCGATGTGCGTAGCCGCCGTATCGAAGTCGTGCCACAGCCTGCCGCTCAATTTGTTCTGTCAGACTTTACGATTGGACCAAATCAGCCTGTTGAATTTATTAATCAAAGCGGTGGACAAGGCCCATTGCAAACGACATGGGAGTTTGGAGACGGCAACATTTCGACTCAGCCACGACCATCTCACGCTTACGCTCAACCCGGCACGTACCAAATCAAATTAACGGTTGTTAACCAATACGGCCGTTCCGAAGCGTACGGCTCAGTGACCGTTGGTGCCCCACCTAATCTCCAAATGCAGATTCAAGAATCAGTAGCAGCCGGTGACCCTATCTTAGCCAATGCGGTGGGTGACAGCACCATAACTCGCTTTCAGTGGGATTTTGGAAACGGCCGTTTAATTGAAGGTCAGCAGATCTCCTCAGTATTTAATAATTCTGGAGATTATTATGTGACGTTGACCGCCTTTAACGAATTTGGGCAAAGCTCAATTGGACAGTGGATCAATGTGCGCAATGGCTCTTGGCGCACATTTTTACCGATTATTTTCCAAGACAACTCAGCCGATTACACAATTGTTTCAATTGATCGCCCGATTCGTTCCGGTGGCGCAGGTGAAGGCCTGCCTGATGTTCCGCTTGAACAGCCTTTTGTCATGCAGCCTTTGGCTTTACCCCCAACCCTTTCAATGACGGAGCAGCTGTTTGTCTATGTGAACGAGGCACGGCGGCAGTTTGGTTTACGGTCGTTGGCTGAAGTTCCACAGCTTTCAGCCGCTGCTCAATCTCACGCCGTTGATATGGCTAGCTTTAAGTATACTGGGCACGTTGGGTCAGATGGCTCTGCGCCCATTGAACGCTTTGTTCAATTCCAATATGGCGGTGGGTATGCAGGCGAAGCCACCGCTTGGGGGTTTGAGCACCCTTATCAAGCCGTTGAGTTTTGGGTCAATAGCCCAAGCCATCGCAAGATCATTCTGAACGAAAACGCAACTGATTTAGGCGTTGGCTACACCGTTGATTTACGCGCACCGTCCGTATGGTATTGGACAACGGAGTATGGCAATCGATTTGGGTCACCTTTTAACCCGACGATTCGCCCACAACAGCCATTGGCAGATGCGAGCTATTTAAACACGACTTTCGTCAATTATGGGTGGGTTTGGCCGATTGCGCTTGCTGACTCCCAATATTTTGAAATTAATCTTAATTTGAACGGAGAATCAATTCCTTTGGGGACGGTCACAAGCCCCAGCCAAGGCATTTATTACGGTATTAGTCGAGATTTGCTTTCACTAACAAGGCAAACTGGTGTTGCCAGCTGGCAAATTACGTTAAAAGATGGCAATCGCACTTTGCTTGAGAGCGAGCCCATCCAATTTATGTTTGAAGCTGATCCTGCGGTCCCAACATTGACACCAACGGCCGTTCCAACCATACAAGCCACACCCTTGCCCCCCACAGTGACACCGACACCGTTTATCCCCACGCCAACTTCTCCGGCAAATCAAGCGCCTCCCCCCTTGGCAACCGCCACACCTGATGGATAATTAAGCGAAGAACTGAAATTTCTTTGGAATAAAACAACTTCACAAACGTTTTAGTTCTTTGATAAGTAAATCACGTTTCACTACTCGGGTTTCAAATTTTTTTTCGTGATTTACTTACTGCGTTGGCGTAACATCCGTTAGTCAATCATAATTTCATCAACGACCTCAGTGTTCTGAGGATGATCCTAACTTTTGGAGAGAGTGAGAATGTCCCAATATATTGCGTCCATTGATCAAGGTACAACCAGTACACGCTGCATGATTTTTAATCACGCTGGTGAATCTATTAGTATTCATCAGCTCGAACACGAGCAAATTTATCCCAAACCTGGGTGGGTTGAACATGATGCACTCCAAATTTGGGAGCGAACGCGCACGGTAATTGGTGGCGCGATGGCAAAAGCCAATCTTCAAGCGTCTGATATTGCGGCGGTCGGTATTACAAATCAGCGGGAAACGGCCGTTGTGTGGAATAAACATACCGGAGAACCCTACCATAACGCTGTTGTTTGGATGGATACCCGCACGGCAGATATTGTGGCTGATTTAGCAAAAAACGGTGGGCAGGATCGCTTTCGCCCTCAAACTGGACTGCCGTTAGCCACCTATTTTTCAGGTCTAAAAGTGAAATGGCTGCTGGAAAACGTGCCTGAAATAAAAGAAGCGGCTGAAAAAGGGGACGCTATCTTTGGCAATATCGATACGTGGCTCATCTGGAATCTCACCGGAGGTGCCAACAGGGGGCAACACGTGACAGATGTGACAAACGCCTCTCGAACGATGCTCATGAATCTCGATACGCTCAGTTGGAACGAGGAAATAGCTGCTGAAATGGGTATTCCGTTGGGCATGTTGCCTGAAATCAAATCATCCTCCGAAGTTTATGGCTATACGCTGGAAGATGGCCCGTTTGGCGGCAGGATTCCCGTAGCCGGTGACCTTGGCGATCAGCAGGCGGCGACCGTTGGTCAAGCTTGCTTTTCAGCTGGAGAAGCCAAAAACACCTACGGTACCGGGTGCTTTATGATTCTCAACACGGGAACCGAGATTCAACATTCGGAAAATGGTCTACTTACAACGCTTTGCTACAAGTTTGGGGATGAACCGGCTGTTTATGCGCTAGAAGGGTCAATTGCCATTTCGGGGGCGCTGGTGCAGTGGCTGCGCGATAATCTTGAGCTGATCAAAGATGCGCCTGAAGTGGAAGCATTAGCTAAAACGGTTGATGACAATGGGGGGATTTATTTTGTGCCTGCGTTTTCTGGTTTATATGCCCCGTATTGGCGAGATGATGCGCGAGGTGTCATTGTTGGGATGACCCGCTATGTTAATAAAGGCCACTTTGCTCGTGCTACCTTAGAAGCCACTGCTTACCAAACCCGCGAAGTGCTGGACGCCATGAATGCCGATTCTGGCGTAAATTTGACGGCGCTGAAAGTAGACGGCGGTATGGTGTTTAACGAGCTGTTGATGCAGTTCCAAGCGGATGTGTTGGATGTACCGGTTATACGGCCGTTGGTCGCCGAAACGACAGCGCTTGGGGCAGCGTACGCCGCCGGTTTGGCCGTCGGTTTTTGGAAAAACACTGATGAAATGCGCCAAAACTGGGGTATCTCCAAGACGTGGGAACCGACTGAG
>JBCCFD010000574.1:0-3888 GCA_039029915.1 Chloroflexota bacterium | reverse complement strand
TGCATCAGCAGTTCGGCCTGTTCGGTGTGGATATTAACCATGCCGATTAGCACCCCTTGCTGCCCAGCGATGAGGTTGGTAACGGCCGTTAAAATCTCATCCCGAGACGGGTTTTGGCTGTCACCCAAGTTTAGAATCCGCTCCTTCGGATATCCTAAACCAACCATTCGCTCCGTGACCTGTGACTCGTATGCCCCAAAGGTGATGAAATAATCCAACTGCAAATCTTGGGCGGCGATGTCTGCAAATTGCAGCGCTCGCGCGGCTCGATCTAAACGGTTATTTAAAATGCCGATTCGGATGGCGTCACGACGATGGTATTTCTGTAGCGCATCAACGCTCGCAATAGTGCTTTCACGGTCATTAACCGCGAACAGTGGTGCCCATATGAGCTCCTTGCCGTGAACATAGCGTCGTTTAACGTGAACCGCCCCAATATCTGGCTTTGATTTTTGCATACCGCGAATCGCTACATCTTCAGGAATTTTCAAGAGACGAGCAATCTTTAGCCCTATGGCGATGTTCTCTTTAAAGGTTAGATAATCAAAGTCAGCCACCGCTTCATCAGGCACAATATCTCCCTTGGCCTGTAGGAAGTAGCTATTGTTTGCTAACGCATTGAATCGAAGACGCTCCACTAGTTCCGGTCGATCTTCAGCCGTAATGAGCAAGCCGCCTTCGGGAATGGTGTTGGATAACGAATCAGCAATCTCTAACAGGCTTTCCCCCATCACATCTTGATGATCTTCACGAACATTGGTGATAACGGTTATATTGCCCTGCACAATTTGATGCTGGGTGATATTTTGATACAAAGGGTTTACTGCCATACACTCAATGACAAGCGCTTCAGTATCTTCGGTTGTGTGCTGGGCAATGATGCGCATTTGTTCAACGATGGTTGGTGCCCCCAAGCGATTAATGGGTGATTCAGTGCCATCTTCATGAATGACGCGAGCAGCACTGCCGGTTGTTTTAGCAATCGTTTCATAACCAGCTTCACGCAGCATGCCCGCAATGAGTCGCGTGACGGTTGATTTACCACGAATGCCGTTAACGTGGATGCGGTAAGGGATATTTTGAATGCGGGCTAAGTGAGTTCTTTTTTGCCAATGCCAAAATGTGATTAAGCTTAAAAATATGATGAAAGCGATTGTGAAGCTAAGCATAATTGTTTCCTTGTAAACTTTGGAATATTCGCTGCAACTTGTTGACCTGCTTGCGGTTGAAAATTCCCTAATTATTTGTTATTGACGAGCGTTCTATCAAGAATCAACTGAGGTTTCCATCAATTGATATGGGTCAGAACACTAGCTATGACGGGGAAACGTTAAAAAGGATACGCCGAATTTTTAAATTCATTGCTAATTCATGTTTTGGGTGGGGGTGGCGGGGATGGCGTTGTCAATTAGAGTGGGTTGCTTTTTAGGGATCCGAAGTTTTTAAATTGAAAACTTTTTTAGATAAAAGCTTCGACACCTCGAGGAAACGAAGTTTGAAACCGTTGTTCTATTCAAAACAGGCACTGTGTTTCACTAAAATAGGGGAAATATAAAAAACGATTAGGAAAAAAGCGCACGAAGACAGCAGCGCTTTTTTCTTAATCAGAATTTAGCGTGAATTGGTGTATAGATTTTACGATTTGGCGGCTTTAACGAAGGTAGTAAGCCATCTGCTGGAGCTGGATTACTGGATCGCTATAGCTAACTTTGACATAGTCAGGAACGCTAAGGTTTATCGGGGCGTAAGACAATACGGCCGTTACGCCAGCATCAACCAGCCTGTCAGTCATATCTTGGGCGACTGAGGCGGGGATAACAAGAATGGCTACTTTGATGTTTTTTTCCTTGATGGTGGACTCTAATTCTGTGATGGATTGGACAGTTAACCCATCCATAATCTCGCCAATTTTGTTAGGGTCACTATCAAAAACACAAGCAATCCGAAAGCCCCGATGAGAAAACCCTTTATAATGAGCTAGCGCATGCCCCAAAAAGCCAGCGCCCACAACCGCGACATCCCATTCACGTGTTAAATGAAGAATATCACGAAGTTGTTCAAGTAGATAGTTGATGTGATAGCCGGTGCCTTGTTTGCCAAATTCACCAAAGTGCGACAAGTCTTTACGTATTTGAGCTGAACTAATGCCTAATCTTTTGCCTAGCTCATGAGAAGAGGTATTAATTTTGCCTTCCTCTTCTGCTAGTCGTGTTAATTCACGCAGGTAGACCGGTAAACGGCCAATAACGATTTCTGGAATTTCAGTCGTCACTACGAGTTACCTCTTATAAGTTGCTGTTTGAGTAAACTTGATTACTCCATCTAACAAACGAGAATAAAACGATTATCCGCTTAATCTTGTTAGATTTACATAGAAATGTTCAAGAGGAAAATAGCTTATTTACTCTGGAAAAGTTAAATTTAGGTTATGTTACACTTAATTATTAATATAATTGTGTAACATTTCACGATTCTAACATATGAAAAATTCTATCGCAACTGGGTAAGCAATTATGCACGAAACTAATTTATTTTGATGCTGAAGGTGGGGAGCTAGGTGAGGACGATGACATCATGCCCCATTAGCCTATCCTGAATACCCTTTACCACAATTTCCAAATGCTCCGGCCGCGTGACAAAGTCTAGATTCTCGGTTTCGATCGTTAAAATGGGACACAGGTCAAAGGTGTGAATCCAATCATCATAGTAGGATTCAAGAAGAGACAAATAATCGGCCGTAATGCCTTTTTCCATCTCCCTGCCTCTTTTGGCAATGCGCTCCAGCAGAGTGGGAATCGGTGCTTTTAGATGAACGAGCAGATCGGGTTTGGGCAAGCTGTCAATTACACGTAAATAAACTGTGCGGTAAGCTTCATAATCTCGCTCGCTAATGGTGCCCAGCTTGCGCGCACCGCGGGCGAAAATAGTGGCATCTTCATAAATGCTCCTATCCGAAATAGCGGATGTCGTGATGGTGGCTAGGTGTTCATGTAAGTTTGCCCGCTGGCCTAATAAAAATACCTGTAGGTGAAATGCCCACTGGCTCATATCCTCATAGAAATCAGCTAAATAAGGGTTTTCGCCTACGGTTTCATACCCCGTTTGCCAATCTAGACGGGCACCCACGCGCTCCGTTAAAGATGTTTTGCCTGCGCCAATATTGCCCGCAACAAGGACGAAATGTTTACTCATTTTCTTCTTCTCTCATCTCTTCTACGAATGGATGACTATTTTGCCAGCCAGTTTTTCCTGTTTGATAATAATGTTCTAACCGACGGATAGTGAGTTCGCAAAAAATAGGGTCAATATCAATCGTGTAGCCGATACGATTGTGCAGTTCTGAGGCGATGAGCGTTGTGCCTGCGTGGCTAAAGAAGTCAACAACAATGTCGCCCGGCTTAGAGCTAGCCTGAATGATGCGTTCGATGGAAAGAAGTGGCTTTTGGGCATAGCAACCAGATACGTTTTCTTCGCGTCGATAAAAGACCTGCTGGATGTCGACCCAAACATTACTAGCCCGAATGTTGTCGGATTTTCCTCTTTCTTGGTTGCTTGTCAAACGGCCGTTTACCTCTTTGTAATACCCCCTTAGCACCTTTGGGATGTCAGTGTATTGCACCTCAAATTCTGGGCTGCCTTTGATGTAATATAAGAGCTCTTGGCGGGTTGCCATCCAGTTCTTTTGCGTGCCGTACCCCCGCTGATTGCGCATGGTGATAAAACTGCGGGGATCAAAGTTAAAAGCCCGCATCATAATCATAAAATCCGGCAGGGGCTGAAAGTGGAATCGTTGGTCTGCACCTAGCCAAACATAAAAAGAGCTGTTGTCACTGAGCACGTCCCAACTAGATTGAACCCATTGACGACACCATTCAATAAATTCGGCTA
>JBCCFD010000573.1:0-3897 GCA_039029915.1 Chloroflexota bacterium | reverse complement strand
TACAATTTTGCCACATATTTGACAAGAGCATATCAAATCAATACAATAACGTTACAAATATGTAACAAATTTAACTAAAACAGCACATTTAAGGTGAAATATATGTCGCAAAGCAAGTGGGATGACCAAGCTGCTCAATGGTATGCAGACAAGTACGGTGATCATCCATCAAATTTGAAAATTGTGGAATGGGCCAATTTACAGCCAACTGATGTTGTTTTAGATATTGGTTGCGGGAGCGGAACGGCCGTTTTTACCGCCGCAGCTCTAGTACCTCAAGGAAAAGCTATCGGCATTGATCCTACGCAAAGAATGGTTGAGATTGCCCAAGAGGCACTCAAAGAAACTAAAAGTCAATCCCAAATTGAATTTCTTATAGGTGGGGCTGAGGATATTCCTTCCCCTGATGATAGATTCGATGTCGTGCTGGCATTAAATTCTCTCCACCATTGGGCGAATGTTGATAAAGGGATTGAAGAGGTCAAGCGGGTACTGAAGAAAAACGGCCGTTTTCTCATCGGTGAGGAGCAATTTAGCGACCGAATCAATGAATGGGGTCCAGAACGGGTCATTCAAGCATTAACTGGGGCAGATTTTAAATTGCTCAATCATTCTGTTGCTCAATTTGAAGATTCAGCAATGGATTTTTTTGAATTTATGACAAACAAGTAAATTTGGTTGAAATAGAATTGAGAGATGAGGAGATTAGGTCGTCAAAAATCCCTAATCTCCCCATTTCTCAATCTCATTTTTCTATCTAATACGTCGGTAAAGAAGTGTCAATCTCTCTTGCCCAGCGATTAATCCCGCCGTCTAAGTTCCAGAGCTTTTTGAAGCCGTGCTGCTGCAGTTGACGAATTACATCTGCGCTACGCGCCCCACTGCGACACTGCACCACCATCTCTTTGGCGGTATCAAGCTCACCCAAGCGATTCACCACATCCCCTTTTGGAATCAAGAACGCGCCCAGATGTTCCAAATTAGAAATCTCCCACTCATGGGTTTCACGGACATCTAAAATGGCCAGTTCATCACCAGCATCAAGACGCTCTTTCAACACCTGTGGAGACATTTGACGCACTTCTGCATCGTGGCCTTCCGCTTCTACTGCACTAAATTCACTGTGATCATGGGCTGGCATACCGCAGAACTCCTCGTAATCGATCAACTCTGTTTGAGTTGGGTTGTCGCCACAAATTGGGCAGTTTGGATTTTTGCGTAATTTTACGTAATCTACGTCCATCGTCAACGCATCGTAAAGCATCAACCGACCGACCAAGGATTCTCCAATGCCCAAAATATATTTGATCGCCTCAGTCGCTTGAATGGCACCGACGGTTCCGGGCAAAATGCCCAAAACGCCACCTTCTGCACAGCTAGGCACGAGCCCTGGCGGTGGTGGTGACGGGAACAGGCAGCGATAGCAGGGGCCTTCTTCCGCATGGAAAATTGAAGCTTGGCCTTCAAAACGGAAAATACTGCCGTACACATTCGGTTTGCCCAGCAACACGCAGGCATCATTGGTTAGGTAACGGGTTGGAAAATTATCCGTGCCGTCAATCACAATGTCATACGGTTCAAAGATTTCGAGCGCATTGGCTGAGGTCAATGGCACTTCGTACGTATCCACTTGAACGTGCGGGTTGATATCATTGATACGGGCTTTGGCGCTTTCAAGCTTAGGTTTGCCCACATCCTTGGTGCCGTGAATGATCTGACGCTGCAAATTTGTGTAATCCACCACGTCATAATCGACCAACCCTAACCGCCCCACCCCGGCAGCGGCGAGATACATAGCCAGAGGTGAACCTAGGCCACCGGCTCCAATCAGCAAAATGCTGGCTGCTTTTAACTTTTTCTGACCCTCCATGCCCACTTCGGGCATGATAAGGTGGCGACTGTATCGCTGCACTTCCTCGTGGGAAAGCTCAACGTCGAGCGCGCTTTTTTCAATTGTTGCTAACATAATTTTTCTCCATCTTATAGCAATCATCCTTGAGCTATAAGCTTTGAGCTAATCTTATCATAACGCCAATTGCTCAATTTGAGCATTTAGCTTCTGGCTATTTGTTAAGCCATAGTTGATTGAATGAACTGCCCCGTCCTTTGACAGGAGCATCGTCGTTGGCAAGCTCATAACGCGATACTGAACGGCCGTTTCTGGCTCCAAGTCTACATCCACCTTGCGAATTGTCAGTTGACTGTCCCACTTTTCCGAAATTTTGCCAATGTACCGGGCTTGGGCCGGACACGCTGCGCAGCTTTCACTGCCGAAATAGAGCAGTTGGGGCAATGTCGTGGTGTGTAAACGACCGTTGATCTGCCACCGTTGCCACTGCTGGAATAACCAATACCCAAACACGAAGACAACAATCAATCCTAATGAAATGCCAATCCGTTCAATCATCTTAAACCCTTACCGAATTGGGGCCACCGCAAAGCCGGGCACACCCAATTTATTAAGCTGATAATACAAAAAGCAACCGGCACAAAACCCTAAAAAGAGATTTAATCCTGCCAAAACAATGACGAGCCAGACTAAGGCCCAGCCTAAAACTGGTGCGCCAAGCCATAGTGAAATCAGTGCGCTGCTCACAACGACGCCCCCGAATCCCTGCGAAAACCGATGGGGTTCTGGATTGTCTTCGATGACGTCAGGTTTAACGATACCTGTTGATTTAAGCCCGTAGGTGTAAATTAGCTTGAAGAGGCCGAGGGCAGGAACGGCCGTTCCCACTAGCATCACAGCAGCTACAAATGCGACGAGCCAAATGTAATTCAGCACAAATGCTAAAACCAGCAGGCCAATAATAAACGCCTGATTGGTTCGTAAAGCAGAATGGTCAACTTTTCGGACCGACATGTCTTTATCCTCCAGCGATAGAAGGGATAATCATCAGGGTATCACTATCAGAAACGGCCGTTTCTGCTCCTTCTAAGTAGCGCACATCTTCTTGATTCAAATAGATATTGACAAAACTGCGCAGTTCGTCGCCTTCAAATAAATGCTGACGCAGGTCTGGGTGTTGTTCAGTTAAATTGTTCAACGCCGAGCCAACAGTTTGACCCGTCACAGGTACTGAGCTGTTGCCCCCAGCAAACGGCCGTAATGGGGTGGGAATACGAATGGTTGTCATTTTTAAAATCTCCGGTAGTGATAAGTAATTGGTAACTGAGTAATTGGTTACTAGGTTTATTTTTTTAGGATTGCCTTACTCACAAATTGGGAGTTATTTGTTAAATGCTTAGAATCTCGTGCACACAACTTTCAAGAACTTACCCAATTTCCTAATAACCAATCACCAATCACCTCATAATCAAACTCTAAATTATTTCTACATGTTCTTCATCAAACCCAGATCGATCGGCTTTCAGCTGCCAAGAGCGACTGTGGGTAGGATTTCCTTTTAACACCTGAGTGATGAGGTATGAATACCCAGGCCAGCTAGCCCACACCAAATCACGAGGTGACGCAACCGGCTGGTCATCTGGATGACTGTGAAAAATGCCTATCACATCCAAATCATTCATCATCGCCTCGATTTCCGCCTGTTGCCATGCTTTTTCATCAATCCGAAACCGAATCGGTTTCTCTTCCTCAACCGGCCACGTGTTTTCCACCGGCCGGATTTCCGTCACAATGTTGTTGCCATCCTCAACACGACCCAGCAAAAGCCCACATCCTTCAAAAGGATAGGCACCTGCGCCGTGTGACTTGATGGCTTCGTGGAGATTGGGAGTTAGTTTCAACATAAGATTTAATGTGTAATTTGTTACTGGTTATTGGTTATTCTAGAAGCAACCCAATAACCAATAACCCAATAACCAATCAGCCTTTCTAAGCCAACGCCTGGCTCAAATCAGCCAAAATATCATCAATATGCTCAATTCCAATGC
>JBCCFD010000572.1:0-3967 GCA_039029915.1 Chloroflexota bacterium | reverse complement strand
TGTTGATTATCAATTTAAAGAGTATTTGTTACAATACGTCATCTACTCATAATTTTTTGTATCGGCAGATAACTTCATGGATGGGCTTTTTCCTTGGGACCCCAACTCCCTGCTTCAAAATCTCCCAGAATTAATTGATATGGTTGATATCGCCATTGTAACACTCATCATTTATTCTGGGTTTATACTGATTCGCGGTACGCGAGCCGTTCAGGTGTTGCGTGGTTTTGTGGTCATTGCGTTGGTGATTTATGGCTTGTCTCAACTATTTGATTTACCAGCCTTAAACTGGCTCGTGAGCAACACACTACCGGCCCTGCTTCTAGCCATTCCAGTTATTTTTCAACCTGAGTTAAGGCGAGCATTTGAGCAGATTGGGCGAACGAGCAGCTTTTTCCGCTTTTTTAAAAGTCAAGAAATTAGTCCGATGATTTTGGCAGTTAAAGATGCCTGTTTGCGTTTATCGCAACGGCGGCACGGGGCGCTCATTATTTTTGAAAGAGACACGGGCTTACAGGAATATATTGATACGGGCATTGTGATACACGCTGAGATTTCGCCTGAATTATTGCAAACGATATTCAATAAACATACGGAACTCCATGATGGAGCAGTGATCATTCGGGGCGAAAAAATTGAAGCGGCTTCCTGCGTGATGCCCCTGTCAACAAGTAGTTTATCGGACCGTCAAATGGGTTTACGCCATCGAGCAGCCTTGGGCATCAGTGAAGTGAGTGATGCTGTTTCAGTGGTCGTTTCAGAGGAAACGGGACAGGTTTCTATTGCTCACAACGGCCGTATTATTCGCCGCCAAGATCCCTCCCGCTTAGACGAAATATTAAACGCATTTTTAAACAATCCGCGGCAACGGACAGAAGCGTCATGAAAATTCTACGCGCATTCATCAATCTCATTTCAGGCCTAACAACCTTATTGCTCTCTTTGCTACTGGCGGTCATTATTTGGGTCACGGCTACTCAGGCTAACGATCCTACTATCATTAAGCCTCTACAAATTCCCGTAACCATTCCGATTCCCAGTGGGTCTGCCCTTATCACACCCGCCAATCCCGAGCTAAACGTCACCATCACCGTTGAAGGCCCAGCATCAATCTTAGATGACATTAGTCGGGACGACTTCTCCGCGTCAATCGACATCGCCAGCGTAGAATTTGGCAGCGATACGGCCGTAAATATTTTAGTTCAGCAAATTGGCGCTGGCGCAACGATAACATCCCAAGACCCACTTAACGTGGTGATTCATTTGGAACAGTTGGTAACTGTCGATATTCCAATTGAGGCAGAGATTCGGGGTGAGGTTGCTCGGGGTCACTCTATGGGAGCGATTTCGCTTAACCCGCTGACGATTGCTGTTACGGGCATTGAGTCAGAAGTGACTGCCCTAGACTTTGCCCAAGCAACAATCTTTTTGAACAATGACCGGGAAACGCTGATCGAAACACGGCCGTTAATCTTTTATGACGCACAAGGCCAGGTGGCCAGCCTGCGCGACCTTCAGCTTTCTAGCCGTGACGTGGAGGTCACCATTCCTGTGTCTGAGGCAGCCGATTTTGCTGAAAAAATTATTACCATTGACTTAGTTGGTGAACCTGCTTCAGGCTATCGTATTCTGAGCACAGCTATTGAACCATCAACCGTACTTGTGCAGGGGCGTCCTACTCAGCTAGATGTGCTCACCAATGTCCAGACAGAACCGATAGATATTACGGGACTTGTAGAAACATTTGAGGCACCGGTAGCCCTTGATCTGCCTGATGGCATTGAACTCGATGAGTTTACCGAAATCGTTGTCACCGTGGAAATTGCACCGTTCCAAAGCACTCAAACATTCCGTCGAATTGTGGAAGTCCAAGGTTTGGGAGACGATCTTGAAGCAGAGATTTCACCTCAAACCGTTCGCATTGTGCTGTTCGGCCCCTCCCCTATCTTACAAGCGTTAGGGGAAAACGAGGTATCTGTCTCTGTTGACCTGTTTGGACTAGATGTGGGGACTCATTCTGGTTTAGCGCCTGATGCTGATTTTCCTGACCGGGGCATTGAGCTGCGCTCGATTGAGCCGGCTGTCATCTCGGCGAATATCACACAAACTGTTACAATGACGCAAGAAATCACAAGCAGTGTTGAGATCACAACAACGTCGCAAATTAAGCAGCTGCTGACTTGGCAACTCACACAGACCGAAACTGCCCAAGAAGAAACGGCCGTTTTTTACCCTAGCCGCTTTATTAACAAACCTCAAGAACTAATTATCTTATGAGTCATAAAAAATTAATCGCCTTGGTGGGCCGTCCGAACGTGGGCAAATCCACCTTGTTTAACCGAATTGTAGGGCGGCGTTTGGCCGTCGTTTCAGACATCGCTGGCACCACCCGCGATCGTCTCTATGCGGATGCCGAATGGAGTGGTGCAACCTTTACCGTCGTGGACACGGGTGGTATTGAAGTGACCGACGGTTGGCACACTGAGCCACTATCAGAAGATTCAGAAAAGTTTCTGCCAGCCATTCGCTCTCAGGCCCGTATCGCTATTCAGGATGCGGATATCATCATCCAAGTCGTTGATGGTCAGGTAGGCATCACAGCCGCCGATCAAGAAGTGGCGACTATCCTGCGCCAAACCAAAAAGCCAGTCATTGTGGCCGCCAACAAGCTCGAATCAACCAAGATGGCAGATTCAGCCTATGAGTTTTATGAATTAGCCCTGGGTGAGGTCATCCCCATCTCTGCCCTCCACGGCACAGGCAGCGGTGATTTACTTGATGCTATTGTCAATGAAATCCCCGAACAGCTTGAAGAGGAGGAGGACGATGAGGATATCAAGATTGCCCTGTTGGGTCGTCCCAATGTTGGTAAATCAACGCTTCTCAACAAGCTGGTCGGTGAAGAACGCTCCATCGTCAGCAATATTGCGGGAACCACTCGGGATGCTATTGATACAGAAATCAAGTGGCACGGTGAAAAGATCACCTTGATTGACACCGCCGGCATTCGGCGTCGGGGCAAAATCGACCCCGGTGTTGAAAAGTATAGCGTGCTGCGGGCCATCAAAGCGCTGCGTCGAGCTGATGTGGCTCTGCTGTTGATTGATGCCAGCGAGGGCATTACGGCCCAAGATACCCATATTGCAGGTATGCTTTCAGAAGAGTCTTCAGCCATCATCGTTTTGGTCAACAAGTGGGATTTAATCGAAAAAGATACCCACACCATTAACGAATTTGAAGACCGCATTCGGGCCGATTTGAACTTTATGCCCTATGTGCCGCTTATTTTCATTTCGGCAGAGACCGGGCAGCGGGTGAACAAAATTTTGGAAAAGGTGGTTGAGGTCAATGAATCCCGTTACCAGCGAATTCAGACGGGACCGCTCAACAAATTTATGCGAGATGCCATTCATAAGCATCCGCCGCCAAGCAGAGGGGGCAAGCGAGTTAAATTCTTTTTTGCCACCCAGCCCGCGGTTGCTCCACCCACTTTTGTCTTTTTTGTTAACAAACCAGATTGGGTAAACTTTGGCTATCAACGGTACTTAGAAAACCGCCTCCGCGAAACTTTTCCCTACCCCGGCACGCCTATTCGGCTCATTTTTAGAGCGCGAAGTGAAGATCGGTTTGGGAGGTAAGGCGCGGGTTGAGGAATGAAGGATAAAAAGTGATGGAGTATAGAGGGTAGAGGGTGACATTTGATAAGGCATCTTGCTACTTTGCAACTCTGTAACTCTGCCCCTTGCTTGCCACTCGCCACATAAACTATGTCAACATTTTACGCACAGACGATGCCAGGGATTGAAGATATTGCCTGGCTTGAAATTAAATCACAGCTCGCTCGAGTCAAGTTTGGTGAAAAGCTGTTTGCCAAAGACCAGAACGGGTTGGTTCTGTTTGATTACCAAGGTGACACGGCCGATTTGCTCAACCTGCGCACGACAGAAGATCTCTTTGTGTTAGCCCA
>JBCCFD010000571.1:0-3993 GCA_039029915.1 Chloroflexota bacterium | reverse complement strand
TTGACGAGGCGATGAACGGCCGTTGCACCCACATTCGGGCTGGCTTGATTGTTGGCCCAAATGACACAACCGATCGTTTTACCTACTGGCCGGTTCGGATAGCTAGAGGTGGGGAGGTGTTAGCACCCGGTAAGCCAGACCTAGCCACTCAATTTATCGATGTGCGAGATTTGGCAGCCTTTGCTATCAAGGCGACCGAAGAAAAATTGACAGGCCCCTTTAACTGCACGGGACCGGATTATGCTTTGTCAATGAAAACCTTATTTGAAACCTGTAAAGAGGTGAGTAACAGTGACGCTTCGTTCACATGGGTTGAAGAGCCATTCTTAGTAGAACAAGAAGTAGGGGCTTTTGTGGAGCTTCCGCTGTGGATTCCAGAGGAGTACACTGGATTTAATACTATCAATAATGACAAAGCCCACGCGGCCGGACTGACCTATCGACCCCTTCGCGAAACGGTAGCTGATACCATTTCTTGGGAAAAGACTCGACCAGCTGATTACGAGTGGCGGGGTGGACTGAAGCCAGAACGAGAAGCTGAGCTTTTGAAGCTGTGGCGGGAGAGTCATTAAGCCCTGATTTTTTGAGAGATGGTGGATTGGGGATTAGAGATTGGGAGATTGCTCTGGATGGTTTAGTATTCTGAGGATTTGCGCTCCCTGAGCGTGTTGAAGGGGAATGATTGTTACTTCGACAGGCTCAGGGGCTGTTATCCGCATAAGCCATATTTGTGAAAGATGATTGTTTTTACAAGTACGTATTTTGATCCAAACGGCCGTTTATTCACACCGATTCAGCAAGCTTTGCCGGTGTTAACGGCCGTTTTTGACGCCATTACTATTTCTGTTAGCGAAAAGTCATATCCCCAAACGGCTGAACTGCTTGAGCAGCACGGTGTTCACGTCATCGTGCGCGAAGAGCGTCCGCGGGAAGAGGATGAACTACCGCCGGTTGGATTCTATCGAAGAACGGCCGTTTCTCATGCCCTTCAGGCGGGCGCGACCCACATAATGCTTTGCGATTTAGATCGGGCAGCCCACTGGGCCAACTATTTTCCTGATGAGTTAGAGCGAGTCGTTCAGCGGTTGCCTGAAAAAGATTTCTGGGTCATTGGGCGAACCGAACGAGCCTTTTATTCCCATCCCCCGTCGATGGTTAAGACTGAAGGCATTATCAACGAGGTTTTTGCCAAAGTGAGTGGACATCCTTGGGATGTGGTTGCGGCTACGCGGGGGATGTCGACCCAAGCCGCCCAGTTTATTGTCGAGACTTCAACAGATGACAGCTTTGGCAATGATGCGTCGTGGCCGCTGTTGATTTTGGGAAACGGCCGTTTGTCTATCGATTATTTGCCTATCGAAGGCATGGAGTTTGAAACAGCCGATGCGTTTCCAGATGAAGTTGAGCAGGCTGGTGGTGTTGAAGCCTGGATTGCCCAACTGGATCATCACCCTGAACAGTGGATTTATCGGTTGCAAGCCGCAACGGTAGAAGTAAACTCAATTTTATCAGCTTTGCCAGACAAATAGTCAGTTCCTGCTAGATACCTGCCAGATAAAAACCTTCCGTCAATGATATAAATATGTCAAGGTCTTCAAAGAAGTAAATTGAATTTCATAGAAATGTTGCACTATTTGGGAGGTAGTATGTTTGAAGTAACACTTTCATTTCTAATTATCGAGTTTTTGCTGGCAATTCTAGTTGGGGTTATCTTAGGCGTAACCATTAGTCGTCCACACTTACGTTAATTTTTAAAATTTGATAAAGGTGAGCCAATGATTCAAGTGGTTCACCTTTTTTGTTCTAAGTTTGTAAGCAGGAACTTCGTTTCACTAAAATAGCAATATTGACGGTTGGCGAAAGGGTTCGATGTCTAATTCTTGATCGAGAATAACCACAACGGCCGTTTCTGGCACCATCATCTCGCCCCCGCGCACCTCAATCCGTTCATCTAAATCGCTTAAGTAGTTTATAAACTGACCGTCTGGTAAGGGGGTTGGCATGACGTCAATAATGCCTTGTACATTGAAGGCGCCATAAATTGTCTCATTTTCAGTGTGCCAAACGGCCGTTAATATTGGAGAATGTGTCAGTAGTGTCAAACGGCCGTTTTCAACCGTGGCGTGCTTTTTGAGCTTGCACAGCTTTGTAATAAATCGCTGTAAGCTATACTCATTCCAAGCCACTTTATCAATATCAAAAAGACTAGGCGTATGCAGATTCTCAGATTCCTGCCCGGCGTAAATTAAGAAAGCCCCCTCGTTGAACGCTTGGAAGGCGGTCCATGCCAGCGCTTGGGCGCGGCTAGGGGCGCGTTGAGCAATGCGCGGCTGGTCGTGATTTTCAACACAGCGCATTTTGATGGTGTGCTGTGGATAAATCCCTTTCTGGAATTGCAGTGCTGAAAAGTAAAGCGGCACCATGTCAGGGTCTGCCACCGCTTTTTCCCACAGCGGCCAAATATCATAATCGTATGATAAATCAAAGGCTGAATGAAGCTCGCCATCAGCCGCACCATCTTTCCCCATTTCTCGCTGCCAAATTAAAAAGCCGGTGTGGACTGATTCTGCCAACCACAGTAAGTTTGGATTAAGGGTGGCTAACTCTTCACGAGCCCGCTGCCAAAAAGGAAGTGGAACCAAGGAAGCCACATCACAGCGAAACCCGTCCACGCCTAAATTCACCCATAGTTTTAAACTATCAATTAAATAGTCCCATAAATCTTCATTGGGGTGCTTAAGGTCAACAATATCGCTCCAGTCTGGCACTGTTGTAGTGGGACGGCCGTTTTCATCTAAATGGTACCAATCAGGGTTTGCATCAAGCAGAATGAAGTCGTGAGCGGTGTGGTTATACACCACGTCGATGATGACTTTTAAGCCAAGGGCATGCGCGAACTGCACCAGCATTCTAAACTCTTCGCGGCTACCGTATTCAGGATTTGTATCACGATAATCCTGAATAGAATAAGGACAGCCCAGCTCCCCCTTTTTATTTAGCTGCCCTATCGGATGGATGGGCATAAACCAAACAACATCCACTCCCATTTCTCGAATGCGGGCTAAGTCGGTAGAAATATCAGAAAACGTGCCATTCTGCCCGTGATTACGGACATAGATTTCATAGATGACAAGTTGACGAACAGATTTTGGGGTGTTTATTGCCATTAAATTTTGAAAATCCTCCTGAAATTCTACCTAATGATATGATCGGATTCCCGTGAAATCCATGCCAATCCGCTGAATTGTGACCAACTGTAACTTTTGACGTCTAATCGCATGTATGACATGTGTGAAAGGACGAGTAGGTTTTGAAGAAAGCCTTGGGAAGGAAACGATGTTTAAATCATTTAACGCATTATCAGTTCAAGATAATGATTCAAAAATTATCAATCGCAAATTAACGGTTCTTTGTTTTGAAGAATCACCCCGAATGATGCGATTAGCGATGCTGCTGCTTGGCACGCACGGCTATGATGTGATTTGGGCGAAGAATGCAGAAGAGTTTTTGAAATTAGCAAGCTTTTACCAGCCCAAAATCATTTTAATTGAAGAAAAACAGCAAATTCATATATCAAGTTTGTTTCTTCAAAAAATCAATCAATTTTCGCTTGAGCGCCATTTTCCTCAAAAAATGCTGCTGGTTGTTGAAGAAGGGCAGGCAGAGTATCGGCTAGCTGAGGGGTTAACGGCCGTTAATATCGAGCAGCGAACCCAAAATGATTTGGCCGACTGGCTGAGCCAATTTAAACAAAAATCATTATCATCCAATTCTGTACCAATCTGTGAGTAACCCCAGTAACCATGTGAAGTATCGTTACGTCCTCAGATCATTCAGAGCTTGAGATAATGAGTTCGGAGCAAATAAGTGTGATAGCTTTGAGGTTCAACGTACTTAGCAGTGCGTTGAACCTCGTTTAATTTATTCTGCCATTAAGACTGGCTCAATATGAGAGAGTGCCCAATCAATTTCATCTTTGTTAATGACAAGTGG
>JBCCFD010000570.1:0-3999 GCA_039029915.1 Chloroflexota bacterium | reverse complement strand
TACTCGATATCTCTTCTTGGAACGCTTTATTTGGCGTCACGAATGATCCCAGTATCTCAACTTTAGGGGATGCAGCCCAGCGCCGCATCGTTGTTCCTTTCCAAGGGGGAATGCCAGATTTACTCTTTCAATACATTGCGACTTCTCAAGGGCTCGACCCGCTTGCAGATTTTGACATCATGTATACACCAAATCCTCAGCAAGCCACCCAACTTTTGGTGAGTGGGCAGGTAGAAGTGGCCATTCTGCCAGAGCCAATGGCCACAATTGCTATTCTACAGTCGCTTGAAAGCGATGCCCCTTTGCAGCGTACATTTGCCATTGGGACTGAATGGGAAAACGCAACAAGCAATGAAGTTCGGACGGCCATGGTGGGGACCGTGGCGTTACTGCGGGTCCAGCAACGACCAGACATTATTGAGGTTTTTAATGAGGAATACCAGCTAGCTATTGATTGGATGTTAGAACATCCATCAGAAACGGGCCAAATGGCCGAGGAAAATCTGTCCGAACTCGGCTTCGTGGCCGGACCCGTATCCCAATCTCTACAAAACATCACCTGGGATTATGTGCCCGCCAGTGAAGCCCAAGCTGATATTGAGGCATTTTTCGAGATTTTAGTAACGCTTTCAGACGATGTGATTGGTGGTGAGCTTCCAGATGATGAATTCTATTATTCCGAAGCGCCATAGCATTAACCGCACGAAAGATAAATTTTCAACATTTTTGCAAAATTTATTGGGAATAATTGCCTTGATTCTGATTTGGCAGCTCTTAGCCAAGGTGACACATCATGCAATCATGGCCTCACCATGGCGAACACTTAAGGCTCTGCAAGGGCTAATCACCAGTGGTGTCCTTTTAAAACAACTACAAATTACAATGGGACGCTTGCTCTATGCCATGGGGCTAGGTGCATTCATAGGAATCTTTCTTGGATGCACGGCCGGATTTTATCAGGCTATACGTAATTTTATTGAACCCATACGCTGGGTAACGATGACAATCCCACCCATCATTGTGGCCGTACTAGGCATGCTCTGGTTTGGCATTGGCAGTCAGCAGGTTATTTTCCTTGTGACGTTTGTGATTACCCCATCATTTATATCAACACCTTAGCCGGTATTGATGCCATCGATACAAACCTGCTTGAAATGAGTCGGGTTTACCAATTTTCTAAAAGGCAGATCATCACTGAAGTTTTCTTGCCGGGCATTGGCAGCTACTTGATTGCCGGATTAACTTTAGCCGTTGGTATTGGTATTCGAGCTGTCATCCTTGCTGAACTACTGGGGGCGTTTGAAGGGATTGGGTACAGCTTCAATCGAGCATGGACCTATTTAAAGACACCAGAACTATTTGCGTGGATCGTGGCCAGCTTGATGATCATGATTGTGATTGAATTTGGTGTTTTATATCCGCTTCAAAAATGGAATTATAAACAATGAAAAAGAATCAGGGCGCTCAACTTAATCGATATAACATTGGCGAAGTTGAGCTAGCAACGCGCGTCTATCACGGTGACAATGAGGCTATCTTATTTATCCACGGTTCGTGGGATGACCATCAAGCGTGGGATGGCATGATTTCAACACTCGCAACAATAAATCATCATACCAAAATCGTGTACGATCGTCGGGGACACAGCGCGAGTACAAACATAGTGGGCCAAGGTCAGCTATCTCAAGATGTGGCTGATGCTATCGGTATCCTTCAGATTTTAGGTGTAAAAAAAGCACATATCGTAGGTCACTCCTACGGGGCGAATATCGCCATGAGTTTGGCTCAGCGCCACCCGGGCGTCATTAAAAGCCTCTTCTTATATGAGCCACCGCTTTTTGGTCTACTGCATGGCACACCTGAGCTTCAAAGGTTACAAAATGCGGCCAAGAAGCATATGCTTGAAGCGGTAAAGCTGATTGAAAATGGCCATATTGAGCAGGGTGCCATTCATTTTGCCGAACAGGTTGCGTTTGGCAATCACAGTTGGCAAAGAATCTTTGATGAGCGGACTCGCGCCTGCATGCTAGCCAACGCGGATACTTGGCTAGATCAATCTCGCGATCCCGAGCGTTTAGAGATTGGATTTGAACATCTTCATCACGCAAAATTTCTAACGACGCTTGGATATGGTAGCCAAACATTGCCTACGTTTGCGGCTGTCGTTGATATTATGAGGCAAAAACTGCCTCTGCTGCAGATGGTTTGCATCGCGGGTGCTGGGCATGGGGCACCGCTATCCCATTCTAATGAACTGGCTCATGCTATTCATGCCCACATATTGGAAAGCCAAGAAGCTGATTCTCCAAATCAATAAGAAATGGTATTTGCCATGATTCAATTTAAGAACGTTTGTAAATCTTTTGATTCATTAACGGTGCTCGATCATTTATCGCTTACTATAAATCACGGGGAAATTGTCGGTATTTTAGGGGCATCTGGTTCAGGCAAAACGACTGTTTTGCGATTAATAGCGGATTTAATTAAGGCGGATAATGGGCATGTTAACGTTAAAGCACAAAAATTAGCGTATGTCTTCCAAGAGCCGAGGTTGTTACCGTGGCGACGCGTTCTTGACAATATTCGTATCCCACTCGAAGCAAAAAATGCAACTCGCTCGGACGCAATCAGACAGGCAAAATATTGGATTAATCAAGTCGGATTAGCGAATTTTGAGCGATATTATCCGGCTGAATTAAGCGGAGGAATGCGCCAACGGGTTTCACTCGCTAGAGCGTTTGCGGTTGAGCCGGATCTTTTGTTGTTGGATGAACCTTATAGCAATCTTGATCAGGCACGTAAGGCAGAATTACTAACCGTTTTAGCAGACCTGATCAAGGCATTATCGCTCACTGTTGTTTATGTAACTCACGATATGACGGAGCTTCTCCGATTGGCAGATCGCATTTTTTATTTAGACCAAGAGAGTAAGCTTCACGAGCTTGATTTGCACGACAGGCGCAAGCTTTTAATGAGCTATTTTTTAAATTTTTTAAATATTGAAAATGAACTACTTTAGCCTATGATGCTTTCGACTTGTGGGAGCCGTAATGAATGAGGGTTTAACGGCCGTTTATCAGAGACCAGCCAAACACCGCTGGTGGATTATGAGTGCCATCCTCATGGGTACTTGGGTTGGCGCAGCCGGCAACAGCATGATGCCCGTTGCCCTGCCAGCAATCGTGTCCCAATATAACATTGGGCTCAATTTTGGGGTGTGGATCATTTCCGTTTACACTCTGTTTGTGGCGGTTTTTATGCCCATTTTTGGTTGGCTTGGTGACCACTTTGGCTATCGTCAAATTTATTTGGGTGGGTTACTTGGCATGGTTTTTTTCTCTGCCGCTTCAGCTTTTGCATCCACGTTTAGCTGGCTCATCTTATTTCGCACCATGCAGGGCATTTGTGCTGCGACTTTCTTGCCCGCCGTCATGGCCATCATTAGTCAAGTTTTTCCACCACAGGAGCGAGGGGTTGCTCTAGGGTTTTGGGCTGCCATTAATGGTGCTGGGCACGGGCTAGGACCAATCATCAGCGGCACTTTGATTCAAACATATAGCTGGCCAGCCGTTTTCTTTTTTCTTAGCGGTAATGCATGTCTAGCGCTCATGGCCGTTTTTTACACTGCGCCAAAAACAGCAACTAATCAAGCAAAAAAGTTTGACCTTTTAGGTGCCGCAACGCTAACTGTTGCCATTTTATCTCTCATGTTCAATCTTTCATTAGAACCAATGATTATTTGGGTTCAATTTATGGTATGGGCCTTATTTCTAATTTGCATTATTGTATTTTTAATAACAGAAAGGCGGGTTGCTACGCCGTTTGTTGATCTTGCCCTTTTTCAAAACTGGCGCTATTCGATCTTAACCGCTGTTGCTAGCGTCCAATTTTTCTGCTTGATGGGTGTCCCAATTTTGGCTGCCCTATACCTCATTGAAATTCGGGAGCTAAACGCAGGTTTTGCCGGATTATTAATTGCCGCTCTAGCTGTTGCGTCGG
>JBCCFD010000569.1:0-4019 GCA_039029915.1 Chloroflexota bacterium | reverse complement strand
TTCTTAACAACATGGCCAACCGCTTACTTCGTGTCATTTGTGCGGTTCTTCGGTCTCGTCAACCATTCATTCATGATTTTGTTTCTTTACCACCTCAAGTCCTTGGTTCACCTTGACAAAGTCATAGTGTTCGACATGACACAGTCCACAATGTATGATTTGCGCCTATCCTCGTATTCTTTTGCTAGTTTTCGAGGAACCACATTGCCAAAGCATAACTATTACGTCTATATCCTAACGAATCATTCCGGTACGTTATACATTGGAATGACAAACGATCTTGAACGTTGTTTGTATGAGCATAAAAGTAAACTGAACTCAGGTTTTACTGCTAAATACAATTTGCATAAGCTTCTGTTTTTTGAGCACTTTACTAATGTTAATGATGCTATTTTGAGAGAGAAACAGTTGAAACGATGGAGTCGTTCGAAGAAGGTTGCTTTAATAGGTTTGCAGAATCCAGATTGGCATGATTTGAGTTTGGCGTGGGATGACTCATAACTTGTCATGTTGAGTAGGCGTTATGGATTAGGAAATAGCCAAAAATGCAGTCGAGTCATCTCATCAATAAAAACGGTAGCTGAACTGGCATTTGTAACAAAGGACGAGATATCTCGAACGGTTGTCGGTTGAGCGTTGCATATCGGCGCCTCCGCTCGACACGGCACCGTTGATGACCCTGTCATGCCGAGCACAGCATGCTGACCAAAATGATGGTTAAAAGTATAGTCGAGGCATCTAGTCGAAAGAAGGGATTATTGAATAAGAAGCAGCCATGAATGAGGAGAAGTCTCGACTGGTAATAAATTGAAAGCCACACATCGGCACCCCCGCTCGACATGCCAGTTCTTTTCGCCCAATTCTTGGAGGTTTGGGACAATTGGAGTGCTTCTATTAAGTGAGAGATAAAGGAGATGCCAAATGCCCCAGATTGAAAAACCGAATGTAATCTTGATTTTGCTTGATGATATGGGCTTTGCGGATTTAGGGGTAATGGGGTCTGAAATCCAGACGCCCAACATTGATAAGCTGGCCAATGATGGGGTCCTGCTGACGCAGATGTACAACTGCGCCCGCTGTTGCCCAACACGGGCCTCTTTATTGACGGGGCTGTATCCACACAACGCTGGCGTGGGGCAAATGACGGCCAACTTGGGTGAGCGGGCTTATCAAGGGCATCTGCGGGAGGATGCGGTTACGATTGCGGAAATGCTTAAGACAAACGGGTACCGCACGATGATGTCCGGTAAATGGCACGTGGGTGGTGAATATTTTGCGCGCGAAACGGCCGTTTGGACGCCCGGTGCGAAGGGATTCCCCACACCTCGTCAGCGGGGGTTTGATCGCTACTACGGCATTATTGACGGAGTGACCAACTTCTTTTCGCCCCACTATGTCATGAAAGATGATAAGCAAGTTGAGGTGCCAGCCGCTGACTACTACTTCACGGACGACATTACCGATAAAGCGATCGAAATGATTGAGGCAACTGAGGGTGATCCCTACTTCCTTTATTTAGCCCACACGGCACCCCACTGGCCCATTCAGGCGTTGCCCGAAGATATTGCCAAATACGAGGGCGTTTATGACAAGGGCTGGGATGCGACCCGTACGGCGCGGCACGAAGAGATGTTGTCACGGGGTGTTCTCCAGCACAAGTGGGAGATTTCACCGCGAGATGAAAGTGCGCCACCGTGGGAAGACGTTGAACATCAGTCGTGGGAGTCGATGCGGATGGCGGTTTATGCGGCAATGATTGATCGAGTGGATCAGTCGGTTGGGCGGTTGATTGAGGTGCTTAAAGCCCGGGGTGAGTTTGACAACACGCTGATACTCTTTTTGTCAGACAATGGCGGTTGTGCAGAGTTTATGGCCGAAGATGGCTGGGCGAAATTTATGCCTGATGTGCACAATGACGGCCGTCAAATCCAGATGGGGAACCGGACGGATGTTGAACCGGGCGGACCGCTCACCTACATGAGCTACGATTTGCCGTGGGCAAATGTGTCGAATGCGCCGTTTCGATTGTTTAAACATTGGGTCCATGAAGGGGGGATATCGACGCCGTTTATTGCACATTGGCCAGCCAAAATTAGCGGTGGCACGATTCAGCATGAGCCTTGCCACGTAGTGGATGTGCTGGCGACGATTGCGGGGGCGACAGGCGCAACCTATCCTCCCGAATATCACGATCAAGCGATTCAGCCAACGGACGGGGAGTCTTTACTGCCGCTGTTGCAAGATCAGGATTGGCAGCGTGAGCAACCCATCTTCTTTGAGCACGAAGGGAACTGCGCTATCCGACAGGGGCCGTTTAAATTAGTGCGCCAATTTAACCAGCCGTGGGAGCTTTATGATATGGAAGCCGACCGTACGGAGCTGAATGATTTAATGGGCCAGAATGACCCGCTAACTAAACGGTTGCTGAAAGCGTACGAGGCTTGGGCTTCCACAACGGGGGTGATGGATTGGAATGTCCTCTTGCCCCGCTTAATGGCAATTTGGCAGATGGATGATATTCACGGGTAGAGAGCTAGAGCTAGAGTGTAGAGGGTCGCCTTGGAAGGGGTGGCTTGTGTCTAGAATAGAACGCTGATTTTGCAGATCAAATGGATGGGGGGCTGCATTCTCGAGGGTTTTGGTTGTTGGGATGAAAAAAATGAATGGGGGTTCACAAATTAGAACGTATGTGCTATAATGTTCGGGCTGATATTGTGTTGTTCACGCTTTCAATTGACATGCTATAAAATTTTTTTCTTAGACTAGTAGTCCGCCAAAGATCTTTTGCAAGGTTTAACGATGACGAGGACTACTTGAAGGTGCACCAAACTTACCCGTCAAACCTTGTTTGGTGCACCACTAGTAACTGATGTTACGCGGAAAAAACCTCAGCGGTTTGCACCAGTGGTGCTGCGTAACGCCAGTAGTAACTCATCGAACAAACAACTTGCCGCCGAAAGGCCGGTAACTGCAGCACGATTCTATTTATTTTGAAAATGACCTAATTTATTAACTGTTCCGAAGTTTCTAAATTGAAAAGCTCATTAGATAAAAACTTTGGAACCTCGAGGAAACGAAGTTTATGGCCGTTGTTCTATACAAGGCAGAAACTTTGTTTCACTTAAGCGTTTGGAGGTTCTTGATGGCTTATCAAAATGCATTTGTTCAGGTGGCAGAAGATAGCGGGGCCGAAACGGCCGTTATTCCCCCACAGCGGGGTGACAAAAAACCAATTCACCTCATCCAATACGAACTCCTCACTCAAAACCCCTACAGCTTAGATCATGAAGAACTTATTTTTGAACTTTACATTATTCGCAACGGCATTTCGGTTAGCGAGCTTGAAGAAAAGCGGGAGCAGCTGTGGGCTGACCTTTTTCAAAAAGGACACCCGTGCCTGCGCGCCTCAGCCTTGACTAAAAAATACGGGTGGGGAGCGCATTACAACGAAGCAGGTAAAATAGCGCTATATGGCGTCGATTCTGATGAATATAAACATTATGTAAATCTACCTGCGGATGAATGCAAACAGCTCAAAGCGTTTAGAACAAAACGAAAATAAAACCGCTGCACCCTGTATTTTTTGCGATATTGTTGCGAGCAAAGCGCCTGCCAGCATCGTGTATGAAGATGTGCACACGCTAGCGTTCATGAATTTGAACCAGCTAAATGATGGGCATGTGTTAATCATTCCCAAAGCACATTTTGTGAATGTTTTTGACATTCCCAGCGAAACGCTTGGGCATGTGATTCAGACCGTCAAAAGAGTCTGTCATCTCATCAAGGCTAATTTAGGTATTTCAGACTTATCTATTTGGCAATCGAATGGGGCCAAAGCTGGGCAGGATGTTTGGCATCTGCATTATCACGTGCTGCCGCGTCTTCAAGAGGGTGAGCTGCGCGGATTTTATTCGCACACGCCAAAACGGCCGTTACGCCAAGAGCTCGATCAAATCGCACTTAAAATTAAGGGAAATCATCATGAATAGCATTTTAAACGGAATTCGCGTGTTGGATTT
>JBCCFD010000568.1:0-4029 GCA_039029915.1 Chloroflexota bacterium | reverse complement strand
AGCGATGCGTGATTGCATATGAGCCCATTTGGGCGATTGGCACCGGTAAGTCTGCGACTGTTGAGCAGGAGGGGGGCATCATCAATTCGTCTGTGCGAATGACCATTCAAGACATTTATGATGAATCTGTGGCCGCAGCGATTCGTATCCAGTATGGGGGCAGCGTGAAAGAGCACAACATCGCTGACTACATGACCCATCCTGATATCGATGGTGCACTGGTAGGTGGTGCGAGTTTAAAACTTGGGTTTGTACAGCTAGTTGGAAATGCAGCGAGTTAAGTGAAACGAAGTTCCTGCTTAGGATAAAACGACGGAACTCTTAATAACAAATAATCGATAACTCACTATTTATTAAAATTTGAAACATTGTTATTTGTTATTGAATTAAGGAGACATATGGATATCAACTTAATGCCATTCATTTGGATTGCCGTTGCCATTCCCGTTTTAATCTTGATGCAGCGCTGGATTCATGCCCATTTACACGGCATTTCGCTACTGTTGCTGGGGAAACCAGAACGGGCGGTTTTGATGTATGCCATTATTTTGTTTCCGGGTGTTTTACTCCATGAGCTGAGTCACTGGGTCTTTGCTACGCTTCTTGGCGTACGTACGGGCACTTTTTCCCTTGTGCCTCGCCTGCAGGATGATGGCACTATCCAGCTAGGCTATGTTGAGTATTTCAAAGGACGAACGTTAGGCCCCATTCGAGAAAGTTTAATAGGAGGTGCCCCCCTAATCGTAGGAACGGCCGTAATCCTCCTTATCGGTCTGCGTATTTTCAACGTGGAAGAGCTCGGCGTAGCCATTCAGTCAGGTCGGATTGACGAGCTGTCGTTGGCGATGGGCACTCTCTTCAGCACCAACGACTTTTTAGTTTGGCTTTATCTTTTATTTGCGATTGCCAACGGCATGTTGCCCAGTCGGTCCGACCGCAAAGCGTGGCCTGCGTTTTTGGTTATCATGGCTGTCCTTGGACTAGTCCTTTACGCAACCGGCTTTGCCACCGTCGTCGCGGATGGGCTGGTCCGTCCCGCCACAATCATCTTTGGCTATCTGGGGCTGGCATTTTCAATGGCCATCGGTGTCGCTCTGCTATTTATGATCATTTTGTCACTCATCGAAAGTCTCATCAGCCGGATCAAAGGACAGTCTGTGGTATACGGCAGTTCTGATGCGATTTCAAGCACGAATAATGTGTCTGTTTAGGTTGGGATAACTCGAACCTACCCTTCGCGCGGTTCAGATTATGGCGCTGGCCACCCTGTTAATCGCCCAGAGACTAGGCAAAATCAATCCCCGTCCCCATGTTTTCTATTCTGTTAACCGCATTTGAAGAAGCACACACCGTCGGACTAGCACTCGAGGCGCTTATTCCGCAGCTGCCAAAAAATGCAGAAATTATTGCTATTTGTCCCGATGCGGCAACAACGGCCGTTATTCACCAATACCAGCAAACCCATTCCCAAATTCAACATATTGCCGATCAAAGACAAGGCAAACCAGCGGCTCTCAATCTTGGGTTAGAGGCGGCCCAGCATGACCTCATCATTTTTACCGACGGGGATATTGTGGTTGACTCTGATGCGATAGAAGACCTTCTCAAGCCATTTAGGGATGAACAAGTTGGGGCAGTGACGGGACGGCCGTTTAGCAGCAGTCCGCGCACAACGATGCTAGGCTACTGGTCACATCTTTTAGTGGAGGGGGCGCACCAAGAGCGGTTACGTCGGCATAGCGACGGCCAGTTTTTGCTCTGCTCTGGCTATCTCTTCGCCTGCCGCAAAAATTTAATTGAGCACATACCAGAAGACGCTTTAGCCGAAGATGCTGTTATTTCTCATCAGATTGCTCAGCAAGGGTATCAAATTCAATACGCTCCTAAAGCAGCGGTCTTTGTCAAGTATCCTGATAACTATGCAGACTGGCTGCAACAGAAGGTGCGCTCTGCTGGGGGCTATGCCCAATCATACATCCGCCACTCACCGTTTAGGATGCGCTCCGCTCGGTTAGAAGCAGTGCGAGGTACACAAACGGCGCTTCGTTTTGCCCAATCACCCAAGGAGCTTGGGTGGACGCTGCGCCTGTTTATGGCGCGGCTCCATCTGTGGCTCCTGATTTTTTGGCGGGTTCGGCTGCTCAAACGGCCGTTAACTCAGCTTTGGCAACCGGTGCAAAGCACAAAGTGAATCTTCTCATAGTGATAAAACAATGCTCACTTCTGAAATTAACCATTGGATCATCCAGCAACTCGAAGCCCAACAGCTTTCACTCACAGCACCTGTCAAAATTATCCACAAACGTGCCTGGTCGATAGTCGCTCAGGTACCTACCACATCAGGCATTTTCTACTTGAAGGCAACCACGCCTGAGCTTCGGTATGAGGTGGGATTAACAGCAATCCTCTCCAAAATGGAATTCCCTGTACCAAAAATTGTAGCCGTTGATGAAGCAAATGGGTGGCTGTTAATGCACGATGGCGGCCCATCTCTCCGCTCCATTTTGCAAGAGACACAAGATATTTCACTGTGGGAAACGGCCGTTTCTCAATACGTCCACATGCAACGCCAACTCATCGATAAAACAGATATGCTTCTACAAACCGGTCTATTCGACCGCCGATTAAGTGAACTCCCTCGCCTATACGAAGAGCTTTTGCAAGATAAGGAGGCGATGCTCATTGGACAGGAAAATGGGCTTTCAGAAGACGAATTCCAAGCTTTGCTTAATCATATTCCTACTTTCAAAATGCTGTGCCAACAATTGGCTGATTTTGGCATCCCTGAAACGCTTCATCATGATGACCTCCACGACAACAATATTTTCGTCAGGGACGATCAGCTGACGATTGCAGACTGGGGGGAAACGTGTGTAGCGCACCCATTCTTCTCAATGATCATTGTGCTGCGTATAAGCGAATATATATTTGAATTTACACCTCATCATCCTGCACTGAACAACATAAAGGATGTGTATTTGCGCCATTGGATCGCTTTTGGCACACTCAAACAATTGAATGATGCTTTCAGATTGGCACAACTTGTCGGAACCATCAATCGGGCTTTAACTTGGCACCACCTACTCGCTCACATGAAGGAGCCAGAACGAATGGAAGAAGCCGGTTCTGTACTGGGATGGTTAAACGAATTTCTTGAATTGGTAAACGCCAGCTAAAATAATAAAAGATGTTGAGAAAAGAACTCCCTTTTTTGAAAGACCCTACAGGGCGCATTCACGAGCTTAAAGAAACGGCCGTCTTGCTCGGCCGCGCCGTTGAAAACGAGATCGTGATTACCAGCAAACGCGTTTCGCGGGAGCATGCTCAAATTCGACGCGACGGATGGCGCATTATTTTAGAAGATTTGGGCAGCACCAACGGCACTTTTTTTAACGGGGAGCGACTGCAAACGGCCGTTCAGCTGCGGGATGGGGATCAAATCAAAATCGGGGACGTGGTGTTCACCTTCCACGATCCTGATGTGACCCATCAAGATGAGTTTTTACCGAGCTTGGAAATTGATGGCCCCGGCGGAGTTGTTCGGCTTGACCGTCAGGAGCTGCCGCTTTCTCCTAAGGAGTTTACGCTGTTGACGTATCTCGCTGACAAAGAAGGCGTGGTTTGCTCAAAGGATGAGATAGGAACGGCCGTATGGCCCGAATACCAAGCCGGCGTGTACGATTATCAAATCGAAAACCTCATCCGCCGCCTGCGCTCCAAAATCGAACCCGATCCGTCTACCCCCAAAAGAATCCTCACCATCCGCGGCCGCGGATACAAATATTTACCCTAAACAGCACCCCAAACCCAATTGATAGGTAACGGATAGCTAACGAATAGGTACGATTCAGCCTAACCTTTTACGATGGAGGTATTGATAAATTATTCACTCGCAGGAGGTTGAAATGAACAGTACAGCTTATAAACAACAAAATCCTATGTCGGAAGCCAGAACGGGCTTATTCTTAGTCATCGCCGGTGGCATGGCGTTTGCCGCCAATGCCTTTGGGCTCGCTTTAGAAAATTGGT
>JBCCFD010000567.1:0-4039 GCA_039029915.1 Chloroflexota bacterium | reverse complement strand
CTGCAAATCAAGTGCAGCTTCCCCAGTTTGTAAATGAACTTCTTCTTACAAATTCGGATTGGGAGCTTCACGAGCAGGCTGATGTTATGATAGCGAATCCAAATCGCTGAGTGATTCGCTATACTTATGGCTTTTCAAATCGAGTCAGCGAGGTTTATTTTGTTGCGAACGACGAAGAGTCAATTTATGCAATTCAACTTGATTGGGGAAGCGGGAGCTGTGGGATATTGTCCTAGATAGATTTTCCAGTGGTGATGGGGCACTCTTTTTACATATTGTAGAGACATTCCATTTTGTAAAGCCCTGACAGAACTTATTATTTTGGCTTTTAGTCTTGAACATCAATAGAAGCCAATGGCAGGACGAAAAATGGCTCATTAGTTTGGATTAGTAGATTTTGGCACGGACCTGGCTCACAGCTATATGGGTCAAAGATGCCGATGCGCAGGCTAATAACATCATTTGTTAAGATGGGCGTATGGGCTTGCAATATTTTTACGTTTGCTTGCCAATGGGGAAACCATAATCCTTGTGGGTCTAAATTGTCCCAATGATAATCTTCAGCAACGACTTCACCGTTTTCATCAAGTAACTGCATAAATAGCCGCATGGGTTGCTGCTGGGGCGCTATCGTTTCCCATTGGGTCACAAGCTGGCCTGCTTCATTCACAAAAATATCGACGAGCTCTAACTGATCCCCAAATTGGACAAGGGGTCGTTGACTGTTGACCGTTAATTGCTGACTGTTGACTGTTTTTACTACGTATCGCTCACTTTGTGTGAAAGCTCCTTCCTCTACGATTTCGATATGTTCTTGAAGCGGTGGGAAATCGAGAATATTTGGGAAATAAACGGCCGTCTCCCCTCCAGACCCATCTAAAATCAACGTGCCATCCTGCGGATTAAAGTAGTTGAGCGGCGGCGGATTATTGTCGAAAAGCAGGGCCATCGTTTGAGAATCCATTGTGTCGGGTGACCATCCGGCAATGCTGCTCGTGACCGGTTCCGGCGTGTTTTGAATCGTTTGGGCAATTTCAGTAAAAGCGGCTTGCCATACGAAAGGAATATCGCCTCCGCTTGGCCACACTGAGAACGTATACCACGCTGAACGGACTGCATAGATCAAAATGATTGTCAAGACCAAAATTCCACGACTTTTCCCCAAAACTGTGGATAACTTGGGGATAACTGTGGATAACTTGGGGAAAGTGTGAATAACTTTGGCTGGAAAGACTGCTAAAATTGGCAAAATCATGATGATTCTGATGGTGCTGGGGGCATTAATTGTGACCAAACTGGGGGTGATTGATACGGCCGTCCACAGCAAAACAAACGCATGTTCAGGCCGCCTAATTCTCAAAATGACACCAATCAAACCGATATAGAACAAGATCCCGACAAGCGGTTCGAAGACGGGTGCAAAAGCGACATTTTGCCGCCAAAGTGGGTCACCTTGAAATCCAAACATGCCGAGGATTTTGAACCCGTTTTCTACAATGGGTTGTAGGTTTCCAGCTTGCAGCTGCCGTAGGGGTTCGCTGACTTCTTCAACCCGTAGTTCTGCTCCCTGATTGTTTTGTAGAAAGATAAAAAGTGGGGCAGCGAGCATGGCGAACACGGCCGTAAACCACAAAATCCCCCAAATCTTTCGCCGAAACGTCTGCCAATCCGTCACCGCCAAAACCAAAATCCACAGCCCATAAAAAATGGGCAACGCCCGCGCCGCAAGGTAGATGTTGAGGCTGAGACCGGCAAAGAGAGCCGAAAGGATAAATTGGATGTTGGTATATTGGGATATTGATATATTGGTTGATTGGTTGATTGGTTGATTAGTTTCCAATCCCCAATCCCTAATCCCCAATCCCCGCTCCCCAATCCCCGCTCCCCACCCACACAGCCAAAAATACGCACTCAACCCAGCGGTAACCGGCAGCAAAATAGCCCGGAGTGCAAGACGGCTGTAGAAGATGGGCCAGAAGAGAAGGGCGGTAATGAGGGTGGCGTAAACGGCCGTTTCCCGACCAAATAGCTTGCGAACGAGGGCAAACGTGACGGCAATACCCAAAATGCCAGCGAAGGCTGCGGGTAAGCGCAGGGCAAATGCATTATCGCCAAATAAGGCAATTGAGCCTGTTTGCAGATAGTGAAAGCCCGCCTCGTGACCGTAGGCCCGCGTAAAGTAGATGGCGTGGTTGCCAGCCAATATCGAGCGGTTGATAAGCCAGTTGGCGACCTCATCATGGGCTAAACCGGGTGGGGAACCGTTGTTGATGCCAATGAGGCGCAGAGCAGAGCCAAACAGTAGGACAGCCGTGAGAAACGGCCGTCCCAAAACAAAGCGATCTAGTCTGTTTGACCAGCTCACCGCAGCCGCCTTGCCAGCGGGTCAGGTAAAATTGAAGCCAGTACCTCTTTTTCTTGCTGTCCGATAATATTGAATAGAAAGAGGCCGCCGAGATAAATGGCTGCCCCAAAAATTAATCCCACGAGCATGTGCAGTTGACCGCCCAAATACAGCCCTCCGAACATGATGGCGGTGAGCAGTAACGGCCGTAATAGCAACCCTAACCAATCCACATTCGCCATTTTGGTGCGCAAATAGTAGGCAAATACCCCCATCAGCACCAGTTCCGACAGTATCGTTGTGACGGCTGCCGCTCTGTAGGTAAACATTGGAATAAACAGCAGGTTGGTGATGATGTTAAATCCGACCGCAATGGCAAACGCCCGCGGCTGTTTATCTTCTAAACCCAGACCAATTAGCACATAATTGGTCACGCTGTTGAGCCAGCCAAACGGTATCGACAGTATCACAATTTGGAGCGCAATGGCACCGTGCGGTAAAAACTCCTCGCCTGAAAGAATACGGGTGAGCGGGTAGGCTAGATAGAACGTCACGGCCGAAATGGGCAGCGCCAACAGCAGCATCAGCTTGAGCGATAGCTGATACATATTGCGAGCGGACTCAAATGAATTTTTTAGTTCGCGACTAATAACGGGGAACAGAGCCAGTGTAAAAAATGAGGGGATAATTTGCAGCGCATTAAACCATTTATAGGCGGTGCTGTACCAACCCACAACCGTTTGTCCTGTGGTGGGAAGCTGCAGCCGAAGCAAGACCACATCGATTGAAATAAATACGGTTTGGAGAAGGTGGATCAGCATCAGTGGCCACCCCTTAACCAGCATTTCTCGTTGAAGCGGCCAGTCGACGCGCCAAGGCCCTTGAATCGCAAAACGGCGCAAGGCAATGGCGGCTAAAGCCGCTAGGGTGATGATATTAACGAGAATGGAAACGGCCGCTAATCCCACAAAGCTAAAGCCGAGCAATAAGACAATGACGCCAAAGCCAACCTTTAGAATAGTCGTTACCGTGGCCATCGTCGCTGGGACTTCCGCCTGCTCATAGACGTAAAACAGCCCCGTTATCCCTTTTGACATACCGGAGAAAACCATGCCGGACATAATCAAAATCGTGGCGATTATTTCAGCTTGGGTAAACGAGCTATCTCCAATCAATCGGGTGCCAAAAATGAACAAAAGGATAGGCATGGCCGCAATCAGTCCCATGCCTAAGCGTAAAACGGTGCTGTTGAGCAAGTAGCTGGCGGACTTTTCCCGCGCTTGGGAGACATCGCGAATGAGCAAGATGTCTAGGCCAAAGTTGGAGATAATTTCAAATAATACGGCCGTTGTGATTGCCGTTTGATAGCTTCCCGTGTCAGCAGGGCCAAGCACCCGCAAATAGTAGAGCGCAAAGGCAAAATCTATCCCCTTATTAAACAGATTTAGCACCATGGGCGCCACGCTGTTTTTGGCCAGCCGCTGCACCATCGATTGCTCGCTAGTTTCACCGCTAAATCGCTGCCAGACAATAACCACACCCGCAAAAACCAGAATGATCACCCCCATAACCGATGCTAACCCACCGAGCCAAAAACTGGATGGACTATACCGAAAACGAACGGACCAATTACCTTCTTCAAGCAGAATGCCCCTAAAATTGCCGTTGACCAAATGAACGTCAACCTGCTCTTCT
>JBCCFD010000566.1:0-4040 GCA_039029915.1 Chloroflexota bacterium | reverse complement strand
TTCGTTGCCTCAAACGCACCTTGCCAATTTAATGATTGAATATGCGAATGGTCAGTTTTTGAATTGTCAGGGTCAATTACCACATAAGGAAAGGTTGTTTGTTCTAAGTAAGCTTGATAAGCGCTTAAATTTCGGGGCAAAATGATGATTAGACCGTCTACTAAACCATTGGTCAGCTTTTTGACATATTCAGGTTCTTTTTGCAAGCGCTGATGCGTTGTTGCCAGCAGCAAATCATAATCTAGCTTTGAAATTTCAGAATCAATCCCTTTAATAACTTCATTAATATAACTATTTTCCAAATCATGGATCAAAAGCCCAATCATGCGGGATTGCCCACCGGCTAAGCTCCTCGCTTGTAAATTAGCAACATACCCTAACTTATTCATCGCCGCTAGAACGCGCTCGCGGGTTTCACCCTTTACAAACTGAAACCCATTCACCACCCTTGAGACAGTCGAATAGGAAACGCCAGCTTCTTTTGCCACATCAAAAATGGTGACTGACTTTGATTTTCTTTGTCGCTTTTTTGGCATAGGGATTTCTATGTTCCTCTTCTCTCGGACCAACTATAGCACGAATTTTGACGAATCATAGAAGGAAATATAGAATATTGCAAGCGTTTGCAAAAACGTTGAATTTTATAAACAAAAATTTTTTAGGCGGCTTTGCAAGCGTTTGCAAAGTATTGGAAGAGGAAAATATGTACGAACCAAAACCAGAACACAAATTTACCTTTGGCTTATGGACCGTTGGCCATATCGGACGCGATCCGTTTGGTGAACCAACCCGCCCCACCCAATCCCCAGTTGAGATTGTGCATTTATTAGCGGATGTTGGAGCTTGGGGTGTCAACTTTCATGATAACGATTTAGTTCCCATTGATGCCACTGCCAGTGAGAGAGACAAGATTGTCGCTGATTTTAAAAAGGCGCTGGATGATACGGGCATTGTTGTCCCTATGGCCACAACAAATCTATTTAGCGATCCGGCGTTTAGAGATGGGGCTTTTACCAGCAACGACCCCAAAGTGAGAGCATACGCACTCCAAAAAACGATGCACGCCATCGATTTGGGAGTTGAACTTGGTGCAGAGATTTATGTTTTTTGGGGTGGGCGCGAAGGTGTTGAAACAGACGTCAGTAAAAATTTACTCGATTCACAAAAATGGTTCCGCGACGCAATGAACTATCTCTGTAGCTACGTCAAAGACCAAAATTACAATCTAAAATTTGCGCTTGAGCCGAAGCCAAACGAACCGCGAGGGGATATTTTCTTACCAACCGTAGGCGCAATGCTTGGTTTTATCGAAACATTAGATTATTCTGAAATGGTGGGGGTCAATCCTGAGGTTGCTCACGAACATATGGCGGGTCTCAACTTTACGCACCACGTCGCGCAAGCGTGGGATGCAGGAAAATTATTCCACATCGATTTAAACGATCAGGCGTTTGGTCGCTATGACCAGGACTTCCGATTTGGTTCAGTCAATATCAAGAGCGCCTTTTCACTGGTCAGGTTCTTAGAGGATGTCGGATATGATGGCAGCCGACACTTTGACGCTCACGCTTACCGAACGTCTGATCTTGAAGATGTAAAAGCGTTTGCCTTGGGGAACATACGAACGTATCTTATTTTGAAAGAAAAAGCGGAACAATTTAACGCAGATTCTGAAATTCAAGCGCTCTTAGCCGAAATTAGTGCAGATGATGGGTCGATGGATGTATTTACCGGTGAGTATTCTTCCGATAAAGCGTCTTCACTTAAATCATACAGCTTTGACAGGGGGGCACTAGGTGAACGCGGACAACCGTATGAAAGGTTAGACCAGTTAACAGTAGAGCTTTTGCTAGGAGTTCGTTGAGATGGCCTACTACATCGGAATTGATAGCTCAACGACCGCTACAAAAGCCCTCTTGATGAATGCCCAAGGAAAAGTCATTAATGTCGCTTCTTCCTCCTACGAATATGAAACACCCAACCCGCTTTGGAGTGAACAGGATCCCAATCTATGGTGGCAAGCAACAGTCCAAAGCATTCAGCAGCTTTTGGCAATGTCTGATGTGGATAAGGAAGCGATTAAGGGCATTGGCTTGACGGGTCAAATGCATGGGCTGGTGCTGCTAGATAACAACGGCCGTATCCTGCGTCCAGCTATCCTCTGGAATGATCAGCGTACCGGAGCCGAATGTGACCTTATGCGGAACCTAATTGGCAAAGAAAGATTGATTGATATTTCTGGCAATGATGCCTTAACGGGCTTTACCGCCCCAAAAATTATGTGGGTCAAAGCGCATGAACCCCATATCTATGAGCGCATTGCTCACATTTTATTACCCAAAGATTTTGTTCGCTGGAAGTTAACTCAAACGTTTGCCATGGACAAGGCGGGTGGCTCTGGCTCTCAGCTGTTTGATATTCGGCGCAGAGACTGGTCGGCGGAGCTTGTGGAACAGTTTGAAATTAATGCCGACTGGCTTCCCCCAACGTTTGAGGGAACGGCCGTTACGGGTCAGCTTTGTACACACGCTGCGGATTTAACGGGGCTTAAAGTCGGCACACCCGTTTACGGTGGTGGTGGGGATCAAGCGGCGAATGGCGTAGGCACGGGTGCCGTCAAGGAGGGCATCGTTTCCCTAAGTTTAGGCACGTCTGGCGTCATTTTCGCGAGTAGTGACCGGCCCCAGATTGAAAAAAACGGCCGTTTGCACACATTTTGTCATGCAGTGCCCAACAAATGGCACACAATGGGCGTGATGCTCTCAGCCGCCGGCTGCTTGCGCTGGTATCACGACACGTTTGCCCAAGAGCTAGATTACGATCAACTAGTTAGTCAAACCACAACCGTCCAACCAGGGTGCGAAGGACTACTATTCTTGCCTTACCTGACCGGCGAACGCACACCCTACCCTGATCCTCTAGCCCGAGGCGCATTCGTCGGCATCACGGTTAGGCACAACAAAGCCCATTTTACACGCGCCGTTCTCGAGGGAGTTGCTTTTGGCTTCCGAGATATACTCAACTTAATGAAAAGCTCTGGCCTTGAAAATATCTCGCAAATTCGTGCGTCTGGTGGGGGTGCAAAAAATAGGGAATGGCGTCAAATTTTAGCGGATGTGCTGCAAACGGAAGTAGTTTCTATCAACACAGCCGAAGGGGCGGCTTTTGGCGCGGCACTGTTAGCGGCTGTGGGCAATGGTCAATTCAGTTCAACCGAAGAAGCGTGTGACGAGCTTATCCAAATTACTGAGACAGTTGCACCGTCAAAGAATTCATCGAGCTACGATAAGTTCTATGCCCTTTATCACGACCTTTACCCTCAACTAAGCCCCACCTTTACTCAACTGTAAAAATAGTTACCCAATAAAAAAAAGGTGCTGGTCAATTCTAACCAGCACCTTTTTAAATTTTAAAATCGTTGTTTGATTGCGCACTAAGGGCAAACAAAAAAGATTTGATGAATAAAAGTAGGTTGATAAATTTTTGTTCGCTTTGAAGTACAGTTCAAAGCGTTTCGTACCCATCAAAATATATTTACATCAAAATATATTTAACTGTACTTAAAGCGTCGCAAAAAAGAAAAGTACCGCTCCGACAACGCCAAGAATCTGCCCAACAAACAGCAAATCCCAGCGCATCTTACCTAGACGGCGGCTTGCAATCAAACTAACCGTTCCAAAAGCTAATGCAAAACCAAGAGGCCATAACGCAATTTGAGGCAATCCACCTAATTCAGACCATATCAAAGAGAACGAAATCCCGAATATCAACCCTAAAAACAATGAGGTAAGGGTCAAGTTGGAGCGGGTATGGGCAACCGGTTTACTAAATTCTGATAATGATTTAAGAGGGGCTATCATAACCAATTTCTCCTTTGATGTATATATTTTAGATTATGGCGTGAAGATGGATTTCTTACCTGTCTAGCCTGCAGGTTGAAACCCGGATTCTGGGCGATGGCTTGCCGCCAATGGATACCTCCGAGGCCAGCGAAATCGCGCAGGTTCTGACCCATCTGACCGGTAAGCCGGCATCGAGTG
>JBCCFD010000565.1:0-4058 GCA_039029915.1 Chloroflexota bacterium | reverse complement strand
GGAGTAAAAATGAGCCAGTCGGCTTTCGACGTCTTTCATCTCTTGGTGTGTGGCGTTGGCTAAGCTCAAACGCATATCCAAACCCAGCGGCTCAACCACTTCCTCTTTAAGAAACTGCCTGATAGATCGCTGCTGCGGATCGACGTGCCGCATGATGCCATTCATGTACCAACCCATTGAGTAGGTGTGATACCCTTGGTATTCTCCCGGTGTCCACAGCGGCTTTTGAGCTGCAATCACGGCATCAACGTAAGTCAAATCTGCCAAATCTTCCACGGACAGCAAAATGTCCATCGCGCATAATCCAGCTTGGTGAGATAGCAACTGGCGGAAGGTGATTTTTTCTTTGCCGTTGCGGGCAAACGCTGGCCAGTAGGTAGCGATTGGGTCATCATAGGCAAACCAGCCGCGCGATTGGGCCATCGCAATACACATGGCCGCCACCCCCTTGGTGCTTGAAAAAATCAAGGCTAAGCCGTCTTCTTGCCACACCGTTTTTTGACGAATGTCTTGATAGCCGCCCCATAAATCAACCACGCACTCCCCTTGCAAAAAGACGGCACAGGCTGACCCAATTTCTAGTCCTTGTTCAAAATTTGACACAAAGACATCCCGCACTTTTTCAAATCCCGGAGCGATACGGCCGTTGATCAACTCACTGCTTATTTTCATTTTTACTCTCTTAAAAAACTTTCTATTTGCTCAAAAGGAATGTGATCACCAATATCTTTGCCATAATAGGCTGTGTGAATGGTTTGGTCAGGAGAAACTAAAAAGTCAGCAGGCAGTAAGGTTCTAATGCCGTCAGGATCATTAATAATAAGCCCCATCTTGTTTGCCGTTGCCATTCGCCGACTAAAAACTCCCCGAATATATCCCCAAGTGGATGATTGCAATTGATATTGGTTGTAAATAGCGTGGTCTGGATCTGCAATGATTGGAAAAGGAAACGAATGTTCTTTGACAACATATTGCCGAATCTTTTCTGCAGGCGATTGGAAAAATGCTAGCGTCTTTAAACCCTGCTGTTCATAAGCCGGATATTTTTCTAAAAAGTAATGCATCCGTAGATTGCAAAGTGGACATGACGCATATCGATAAAAAGAGAGTAACACCTTCTTACCGTTAAGACTTTCTAAAGAAACGGGGTTCCCAAATATATCAGATGTGGCAAAAGGTGCCGCGATTTGATTTTCTGTAATTTTCATAATTTCCTCAAAGAATAGATTTAAGCACAGCAAGGCTAATATTCGCGCCGCAGAGGACGATAGCCACGTTCTTGCCTTTAAACTGATCTTTGACCTGTGTAAATCCTGCCACTGCAACCCCAGCCGCTCCCTCAATCAGCATGTGCTGGGCATTCATAAAGGTGCGCATGCTGGCGGCGATTTCCTCTTCCGTTACCGAAATGTAGGTATCAACATGATTTTGACATGCTTCAAAAGTAATTGATCCTGGCTCGACCCCGCCTGCTGTGCCGTCGGACAGGGTGGGCAATGAGGGAAGATCCAAAATTTCACCTGCTTTAACAGACTCAGCCATGACCTGTGAATTTTGGGGTGAGCAGCCAATGATTTGGACAGCTGGCTTTTTAGCTTTGATATAGGTGGCAATGCCGCCAATCAAGCCACCCCCACCAACAGAGACAAAGACAGCGTCTAACCCCGGCAGCTGCTCCAGCAGCTCGACACCGATTGTTCCCTGTCCCGCCATGACGTATGGATCGTTGTATGGTGAGATAAAGGTCATCCCTTCCCGTTTGGCGAAGGTGCGGGCTTCCAGTTCGGTATCTAAGCCGTCGGTTCCAAATTTTTTGATTTTCCCACCGAGTCGTTCAATGGCGGCCACTTTGGTGTCAACGGCCGTTTCAGGCACAAACACAATCCCCTTTATGCCAACCTGCTTCATGGCGTACGCACAGGCTGCGCCGTGATTGCCCGTCGAAGCAGTGACGATTCCTGCCCCTCGCTGCTTGTCGTTTAACGAGAGCGTTTTGTTTAATGCGCCTCGTACTTTAAACGAGCCGGTAACCTGCAGGTTTTCACATTTGAAAAACACCTTCGCCTGGCTTTGTTGGCTATAAAAGGTTGAGTTATCAAGGCGCGTTTGGCGCATATACGGCCGTATTTGCGCCCGCGCTGCTTCGATCATGGCTACAGAACTCATACTGTTCCTCCCTAAGCGGGTCCAAGCACGCTGCTTGTTTTCACTTCATTCAAAATAACGCTCGTTTGTAATCGCGCCACCCCTGAGGCAGGGGTTAATGTATTAACTAAAAAATATTCAAGGGCTTGACGGTCTTTAACGGTTACCTTCAATAAGTAATCGCTTTGTCCCGTTAAGAAGTAGCACTCTAGCACTTCGGGCATTTCTTGAATTTGCTCTCGAAACTGGTTGACGAGCTGAACTTCATGCGTCTCCAATGAGACCTGAACCATACAAAGCAAGCTGTAGCCTAGACGTTCTGTATCGATTACGGCCGTGTAGCCCTTAATGAACCCCTCTTGCTCTAACTTTTTTACGCGCGTTAAGGTGGCTGCGGGTGACAAGTTGACAAATCCAGCTAGTTTCACATTGCTAATTGAGGAATCCTTCTGCAAATAGTTCAAAATTAATGTATCTGTTTCATCTAACTTCATTGAATGCTCTTCTTCCTTACCAAATTTTAGCGAATAACATAGACTCGTCGAACGCCTGTATGTAAATAATATTCTGCTAATTTCTAAATTATTGAATTATATTTTGAATTAGTAAAAAATGAAAAAATTTTGCTTTGATCGTGTAACATTATTATAAATATAATTCATCAAAAAGAAGGAGGTTTGCCTATATGTCATCTACCACTATATCCCAACCAAGCGAATCTGTTCCTCATTTAGCCCCCACGATTCACCTGCCTATTCCGAGTGCCTTAACGGAACTGGTTGAGACGACGCAGCTAACTGAGCCGCAAAAAGAAGCATTACGGTCGTTTTTAGCGCTGCCGGTTAATACAGAGAGTGAGGAGATTGCTGAATGTATTAATGACGCTTTAGGTGCGCTGGAAGAAATGATTCCTTTACGAGAAACGGCCGTTCAGCGGGCCAAAAAATTTGATATTTATGATGAGTTTTTCAACGTTGGGCGAACCAGTGAACACGTTGGTCACACGTTTATTCATGGCCTTCTGTTGACGTATGCCAACGCCCTGAAAAATATGGCAGATGCTGAGCACCACATGACCGTGATTGAAATCCCCCTGCTCAGAGTGGCCGTTGAATCAACCCTCCAGCTGTTTGATTTAGGAGAACCCGCATGATTACTGAACAAGAATTAGACCAAGCAAAGGCTCGCTGGCAAGCTGGGCACCACCTCTTTTTTTCCCTTGTCCAAGGCTTAATTCTCGCTTTTAACAAGTTTGAAAAACATATTCAGCGGGATGAAATGGAGCTGGCCAAGCATGAATTAGAGCGAATTACTCAAATTTTGTGGGGCGTGAGCGCCACCTTTAAACTAACCGGTGATTTTGGTGATGAGGCGTATGATAAATATGTCCGGCAAGAGATGTTTGGCTACGCTGAAGGATTTAGTGGCTTATGGTCTCACGACCATGATTATTTGGTTAAGACGGTGCTCAGACGCCTTAAACTTTTTTTCAAGGCTCCCCCTGCAGAGCTAAAACCGGCGATGGCTAAGTTTCAGCAGGCATTTGCCGTGATGTATGATTCTCACAAGTATGTGTGTGAAAAATTTGAAGGGGATGCCCCCAGCTTACTAATGGGTAAGAACTCTCAAAAATCAGCGGCTGAAATGATTGATCTTTTTAAACACAACCGGATGATGGTGTTAGGGATTAGAAAATAAAATAGCTTAACAATAATTGGAAATTGGTATTTGGAAGGAGAGTACATGTTGCGGTGCGGCACCAACAAATGAATGTAAATAGAACGCAGATTCCGCAGATTTTGCCTTGTTTGTGGCTATTGGCAGCTCTTTAGGTTTCCCTGTCTGTGGAGTGGATCCCAGGATCAGATTGTGTTGCTGTTTTGCTCGAAAATGAATCCTCACACGAGCTTATG
>JBCCFD010000564.1:0-4065 GCA_039029915.1 Chloroflexota bacterium | reverse complement strand
CCGGAGAGTATACTCAGACCGATGGCGTCAACATCTTCCTGCAAGGCTGCTTCAACAATCATTTCTGGTGTTTGACGTAGCCCAGTGTAAATTACTTCCATACCGGCATCACGTAAAGCGCGCGCAATGACTTTTGCACCCCGATCGTGCCCGTTTAGACCTGGCTTTCCAATTAAAATTCTAGGAGTGGGTTGAGTGGTCATATCTTTCTTATTATAAACAAGACCTGAAAGCGAGACAGCCTATTGATGCTTTTAGCAATAAATCAAACAAATTTCACGATTTGAGAAAATAAAATCGTGAAATTACGGATAATGATGACTAAAAATCAATTGCGAATAACCTAAGTTAGATTTACTAGAATCCGGCCTACCTGTTTTCCATTCATAATTAGCAGGATTTCTGGTTCTAAGTCATCGATTGTGACTTCTTTGACGAACGTTTCCAAGCCTTCTAATTTCCAGTTGCCAGCCAGCAGTGTCCAAATGCGCTGCTTTTCTTCGATATTGATTTCAACAGAATCAACGCCATAAAGCGTGATGCCGCGTAAAATGAATGGAAAGACGGTGGTGCTGAGTTTTGGGGAGGCAACCAACCCGCAAATAGCAACGGCCGTTTCTCGTTTTACCGCTTTCAACGCCGAGACAAGCATATCACCCCCAACAGTGTCAACAACACCTGCCCAGCGTTCGCGCAGTAACGGCCGTTTGCTGTCGTCGGTGGCTTCTGCGCGAGAAATAAGTGAAGTAGCCCCTAGCCCCGTCAAAAATCCTTGGGCGGACTCAACTTTTCCAGTTGCGGCTACGACCGTATAACCTAGCTTGGCCAACAGGGCAACGGCAAAACTACCAACCCCACCCGTTGCCCCCGTAACTAAAATTTCGCCGTCTTCTGGTTTAATGCCGTGGGAAACGAGACGATCGACGCACATAACGGCCGTAAAACCGGCCGTGCCGTAAATCATTGCCTCGCGAGCGGTAAGCGTATTAGGAAGCTTGACAACCCAATTGGCCGGTACGCGAATAAATTCACCGTAGCCACCGGCTGTATTCATGCCCAAATCATACCCAATGACAACGACCGCGTCCCCTTCTTCAAAGGCTGAATCGCTGCTGCTGACAACTGTTCCCGCCGCATCAACACCGGGTGTGTGCGGGTAATTTCGCGTCACACCCGGGGCACCCGTGGCTGACAATCCGTCTTTATAGTTGAGCGAAGAGTACTGTACGCGAACTAAAACGTCTCCCTCTGGTAAATCATCGATTGTTCGTGTTTGTACGGACCGAGTAAACTGTTTGGGTTCTGTCTCTTCAACCACGAAAGCGCGGAAACTATTGTCACTCATTGCTGTCTCCTCAAGTTTATTTTGAGTAATAAAAAGTAAGATGATGTTAGCTTAAACTGTTACTTGCCTATAGGCAAAAATTGCTTGTGATGCACGTTTGCAAAATTGATATTTGAATTGTTTCCATCTTATGGGGTGCGGCCTACCTGTTGAACCTTTGCGCTATTACCTGTTTTTGTAGACAAGGTTCAAAAGACAGTAACAGTTGGTTAATTTTTAAATGCCGGTTTCATGCAAATTATGATAAGGATAAACGGCCGCTTCTTGGGCTGCTTCCCGAATATCCGGATTATCTGAGTATACGCCACGTTCGTGCGGTGGAAGAAGCCGTGCAATTGCTTCCATAATTGTGTGCCCGTGCTTGTCCAGCTGGCGGCGTTTTTCTTTGCCGCGTCCCTCAGCGCGGAGCGGTCCAAAAGCCGACCCTATTTTGATGTCTAGATCAGGCCTCTCGCCCTGCCTAAGCGTTGGAAAAAGCTCAAAAAAGCCTGACAGACCAACGGGCAACAGCTTGGCTTCCGTTTTATCGACCAAAAATGCTGTGCCGGGCCGGGCGTGGCGCAACACCTGTGCCCAAGAGCCTCCTTCGGGGAAAATAACTAAAAACCCCTTTTGTTCCAGGATTGCTACAGACGCGTGCATCGCATCCCGAGATACTGAGCCTCGGTGCACTTCATAAAATCCCCACAGCTTAGGCAGCCATTTAAGATAAAACGGTGCGTCAACAAGATGGTGACCCCCCAAAAACTCCATTGGATGGTCAACTAAGGCGACCATGGCAGCCACGTCTAAAATGCTGAAGTGATTCGCCACAACAATCACAGGACCTTGATCAGGAATGTGATGTTCTCCGCTAATGGTTAGTTTGCCTAAAATACCTAGTAAAAATCGAGCAAGCCGACGCATAAGCCAACGCAACGGCCGTTTCCTAGGGTACGGGTATTTTTGATGATTAGGATTCATGAGATTGGTAATAACTGTCTCCAGCACAGGCTCGACAAAGTATACGGCCGTTGGAGACGACTTCCCGCTCATTCATAATCTCTTCGGCACAATTTTCGCAAATCGCCCGTTGGTTGGGTTTGCTGAGAATTGATTCAATTGATTGGGTGAGGCGAACTGATGCAAATTGGAGAAGCTCATGATCGGGCATGAGCTGATATCCTGCTAAATAAGCGTGCCACTTACTTTCAGCAGTTGGTGCGTATGCCTTTGCACAGCGGCGGGATTCAACTGCTGGCCAGACTCGAATGGCTCTCTTTGTGTGGGTGTCAATCAATGTAGCCGCTACTTTGCCGTAATCAATGACGCGTAGCGTGCGCCGCCCCACGTGGCAGTCTGTCGCAATGGCAATACCATCTGCCCCACACCCGTCTGTTTCCACTACCGTTAGAAGCCGTTTTTCGCTATTTGTAAAAGGATGAGAATAGTCGGTATCGATAAAACCCAGCGTTTTTAATCCAAAAAGCCCGATTCGCGCCCCCAGCACTTGCCTAGGGCAAATGTGTTGATGTCGCTGAGCAGATGTTTCTAAAATGGGATTTAAGATTCTGGGAAACGGCCGTTGTGCCACTGTATCACCTTTTTCTTATCTTCAAATCAATCGTAATCCGTTTATCTGATGAGTCCGCCTAACTATATCGAAATTGTGTCTTTTGTTCATCTTTTACGTCTATCATGTAAATGGAAGAAAAATTTTTAAAATAAATCACCCCTTTTACGAGTAACAATAATGGAAACTTTTGGCTAAAATGGTGTTTATTTTATTGGGAAAGAAAAAAAGGATAATTTGCCAATCACCCCCCTTATTTTGATTGGCTAAAAACTATCAGGAGGAAAATTATCCATGAATATAAAAGCTCTAGTAGCAGAATTGATTGGTACCTTCACCTTAATTTTTATTGGTGCGGGGGCTGGCGCTATCGGCGTTGGCGGTCTTGTTGGCGTTGCATTAGCGCATGGTCTTGTTGTTCTTGGCTTTGCTTATGCGTATGGGCATATTTCGGGCACGCATATTAACCCAGCCGTCACATTTGGTATGGTTGTTGGTGGTGAGATGAGCATTCAAGATGCACTTGGTTATTGGCTTGCTCAGCTAGTTGGCGGTACGTTAGGTGCTGTGGCTTTGAACTTCGCCTTGAGCGGGTCCGAATTTGCTGGCAGTTTGGGTAACACCTTATTGGCTCCAGGCATTTCACCTGTACAAGGTTTGATTATTGAAATCTTACTCACGTTCTTCTTGGTTAATGCGATCTTCAACACGGCCGTATCGGGTAAAGCGGGTAATCTTGCGCCAGTGGCCATTGGTTTAACGTTGACCTTCAGCATCTTGATGGGTGGACCTTTAACAGGTGCTTCGCTTAATCCAGCCCGTACACTTGGCCCAGCCATCGTTTCTGGCAATTTTTCAGACGTTTGGGTTTATATTGTAGGCCCCTTAATTGGTGGTGGCCTGGCGGCCCTTCTTTACACAGGGCTCCTAAAACCCTCAAAATAACCAAACCTAGATTCTGTTCACAACTATAAAAATACAAACAGCCTACTCAATCAAGTAGGCTGTTTGCGTAACCATGTTCACTGCTTTGTGTGGAAACCCCTAACCACACTGGTCATAACAAACTTGCGTTTGCTATGGGAGAGGAGGAACATTATGATGGTTTTATATTATCATAGGGTCAATAAAATGTCAATAAAGTGTCATAATAGTGACATTTTGGTTG
>JBCCFD010000563.1:0-4068 GCA_039029915.1 Chloroflexota bacterium | reverse complement strand
GCCAATCAAGAAGGGGTGCATTTGCAACCCTTTTTACCGTATCGTCCCTTTCATCCCGCCTTGTTTATTCCTTGGTATGACATTCAGGTCGAAGAAGGAACCGTTCTAATTTTCAAAGTTGTCAATTTGACATTTACCTCTGTTCCCTCTGTTCGCATCGCCCTTTATCCTAAAACCTTTGAAAAGATTGAGCCTTATTTAAAAGGGGAGAAAACAGGGTGGGAGGTTGAGGAATGAGGAGTTATTGGTTATTAGAAATTAGTAACTGGTAATTAGTAACTGGTAACTAGGTAGTTCGTAAATCATCAATCACGTCACGAAGGCTGAGCCTGCCGAAGCCAAAGCAACCCACATACATAACGGAGGCTGAGCCTGTCGAAGTCGAAGCGACTCAATCAATGCCGATCACGTCACGGAGGCTTAGCCCGTCAAAGCCAAAGTGACTCAAAAAAGTATCGTCTATCATGTAGCGAAGGCTGAGTCTGTCGAAGTCGAAGCGGCTCAAAAAAGTATCGTTAGTCTAAAATAGTTATGAATCCAACAAATAAACAAACCTGCCCCGACTGTAACCGTCAACTTTTTTTCTCAGGCAACGGCCGTTCCCTCATTTGTGAATATTGTGGTTTTCAAAAACCGATCGAACGCCCAAATCCTTCTGTCAAAGATTTAGAGCACGCCCAGCGATTGCGTTCGCAATACGGCCATTTAGAAGATGCAGACGGCCGTTCCGAAGCTCGCATTCGGGTAGCTGAAGGCAAGCAGCTTGTACTTAACGGCCGTCTCAATGATGCGTATGACGCTTTGTCTTGGGTGCTCAAACATCAATCATCCGATATTGAGCGGGCCAATGCTTGGTATTGGTTAAGCCACGTTTTTGAAGACATTGAAGAAAAACGAGTTTGTTTACAGCACGCCATTTCTTTAGCACCTAACTTAGGGTTTGCCCATCGGGATTTAGCGGTGTTGGAAGGGCGGTTGAACCCAGATGAGATTGTAGATCCGGATAAGGTGCAAGAGAGCCGCGCCCTGGGATTAGTCACGGCCGTTGTGAACAAGCACGCTTGCCCGCGCTGTGATGCAGGTATGCATTTTGATTCGCATAGCCAAAAATACAGCTGCGCTTTTTGTGGTCTAACCCAAACGGTTGCGGAACAAGAAGCGAGTGAGAAAAACGGCCGTTTTGGACAAGGTCAATTTGAACAAGAGTTTATGACCGCGCTCTCCACAGCGAAGGGGCATCTTAAGCCCGTTAACTTACGTCATTTGCAGTGTTCAAGCTGTGCCACCGATTTTATGCTGGCTCCAGAAACAATGAGCTTGACCTGCCCGTACTGTGAATCGGTTTTTGTGACGGACACGGCCGAATCGATTGAAATTATGCCGCCTCACGCCATTATTCCCTTCGCTGTGAGTCTTGATGATGCAGAAATTGTGCTGAGAAACTGGTTGAAAAAGCAGAAAATAGCGCCTCAATCCAATTCCCCCTTGAACGGGGTCTATCATCCATTGTGGACGTTTGATATCGGTGGGGAAGTGAAGTGGCGGGGCTTTGTCGAAAAAAATGATCAGTGGGTGCCCGTTTCCAGCAGTCGATTGGTCTTTTTTGATGATGTGCTGGTGCCGGGCAATCGTCACATTTCAAAACAGCTACTCCAGAACTTTAAAGCGTTTGATCTCTCAAAAATTGAGCAGTACGATGACCGGTTTTTAGCCAACTGGCCTGCTGAGCGGTATACGTTCCCTTTAGCTGATGCGTCCTTAAACGGCCGTAAGCGGATGCTCAAACAGCTTCGCAAAAAGCCACGAAAGCTGACGGGTCGCTCCGAATATGTCCGTGACCTGCGCATCGGTACCCAAAATGTCGTTGTTGAATCTTTCAAGCACTTGTTGCTCCCCATGTGGATTGGTCACTACACGGTGGACGGCACGGAGTTTGAAGTGACCATCAATGGCCAAACGGGTGAAATTGTTGCTGAGCGACCAACAGGGTTGATTGGTCGCATGGCGGCATGGTTGGTTGGGAGTGGGAAGTAAGAAATTATGAGTGATATGGTTGTATTGATCTACTTTTTTCCATTGTCATTGAAATCGGGAAAATCACTAAACTTTCAAACTCTTGATCTCTGAATTTCTTGTTAATAAATGGCTGTGTTTTCCGCCTTCGATTTTCTAATATCAAAGCTTTTCATTTACAAAAAACAGGCCATAATTGCTCTATTTATTCATAAATTGGAGTTTATTGATGACCAGCACAACCATGCGTTTCGATACGGTGATTAACGGCCGTTCCCCACAAGACGTCTTTGAATACGTTTCAGACCTAACTCGTCATGGGGAATGGGCGGCGAATCCATTAGAGATTACAGCCAATCAAAACTCTGCCAATGGGGTGCCGTCTGTAGGACAAACTTTCACCTCTGCGGCAACGGTTCGTTCCCTTTCATTTGATGCCCAATTAACAATTACGGCATACGAACCAAACTCGCGATTCTCGTTTAGTGGGGAAGATTCGACGGGAAAGTTTGAGCATCATTTTTCGTTTAAGGCCGTTGATGGCGGAACGGCCGTTTCCCGCCAAATTAATTTCACCCTATCTGCAATGCAGTGGATTATTTTTACCATTCTTTACATTCCGGTAAGAAAACCTGCCGGGAATCGTGCCCTCGAATTGCTGAAGGAAAAGCTAGAACGCTAAATTAACTGTGCTAGCCATGACAGAAATAGCCTCCCTTATCGGAGCTTGGAAGTGAAATGTGGAAGATAAGTTAAAAATTATCTTGGCCTATATCATATGGTTTGGATTCCTTCTCTTGTTTACAGGTTGTCAACCAGCCTCGACAATTGTTTCTAGTTCTAGTGCACCAGATGAAAGCACATCTATACAACAAGGTGAACCGACTCCGATAAGCACATTGGTTACACCTACCGTTACTTTGAGTCAAATTGAAGCTGAGACACCAACTATTTTCACAATAGAGACTGCAACACCCACCAAAATGCCAACACCACGGCCAACTTTATCGTTTGATGAGGCCGTTGAACAAGTAATTAATCTATTAAGGGATAACCAAAACCCAGATTGTCTATTACCTTGTTGGTGGGGGGCGACCCCTGGAATCACAAACTGGGATGAAATTGAGCCTTTATTAATTACAATTGGCAGAGTTGATCGTACTACCCCTATGGGAGTTTCAATTGAATTACCATTGCCAGAATCATTATTAGCGCCAGGATTTGATTTCAATCAAGTATTTATTTGGAATGAAGATAAAATATTAACCTCTATACAAATAGATTCAATCAATATCAGTGGATACGATCCTGTAACAATGATGACACTTTATGGCGTGCCAGATGAGGTGTGGCTCAACACAATGCCGGCTCCCCGTGAAGAGATTCTGCCTCTTCAACTGATTATTGTTTACCAAGAAAAAGGGATTAGTTTTCGTTACTATGTCAATGCTAATAAAGTAAAAAATATGATTGAAGCCTGTTTTGAGCCAGGCTATATCGAGACAGAGAGACCGGATATATTCCCAGCAGGCCCAAGGATATACTTATGGGAACCAGAGGAACCCAAACCGATTGAAGAGATTTCACCGATTCCAAGGGAACATTATTTTCCTCTAGAAACAAAAACAGATTTGTCACCAGAAACACTTTTTGAAAAGTTTACCAGTTCAACAGAAATGCCCTGTATCAGTACCCAAGATGATTTGTGGTGAGGCTAAGAACTAGATTTTCCAATGAGAATTTACCCGTCTTCTTCAAACGAATTCGTTTGAGGTTTTATCGATGAACTATGGCAGCATGTCAAGCGGTTTGTCGAGCTACCTTCTCAAAAAAATCAGGGGCGAAGTTAGCTGCGTATCTTTTTAGCGCGAAGTCGCAGTGGGCATGGCGTTTTGTTTTTTCTCTGCGCGCTTTGCGTCTTCGCGTTTACTTTTAGAAGCTAAGTTAAAAAGATTCCCAATGCAATGGGGGTGAAACGATCTTATTAATAAGTGTGAGGGGGAGTGCCCACTGTGGCGGTCAGAGAAGCGCTCGCGAAAAAGCACGGGGGCATAG
>JBCCFD010000562.1:0-4074 GCA_039029915.1 Chloroflexota bacterium | reverse complement strand
GTTTCAATGGTGTGTAAGATCACGCCAGCCTCAACGTGAGCATAGTCCGGTGTGAGTTCGATGATGTTTCTCATGAGCCTCGTGCTAATCAACACACCGCCATGAATGGGCACTGACTGTCCGTAGTTGCCGGTTCCTGCGCCGCGGGGCGTAATCGGCACGCGCGCTTGTACGGTTTTGGCAACAACCTGCACCAGCTGTTCCAAAGTCTGGGGTTGAACGATTACGTCTGCTTTTTTATGCTCGAGCTGTGGTTTTAAAATGGGAGAATACCAAAAGGCATCTCTGGAGTTGCGATCAAGTCCTGACCCACCGTCGATGACGTTTTTGTCACCCACAATCGCACGGAGATCGCTAATAAAATTTTGGGGTAAGGTCATGGTGCTCCTTTTTTAGTAGAGAGAAAAGAGAAGAGAAGATTGGAAATGAAGGTCTTTTGTTAGGTTGTCAAAAGCACTCTTTACTTTTCACTTTTCACTGGTATTAATTACTCTGGTTGTCGCCTGTTTTCTGATTGAGGAATCGAACACCGTACAGAGATGTCACCCTCCGGCCTTATCAGCTTGCCCACACCGAAGTTAGCTCGCTCATCCACTCAGCCCATTCATCAGCATAGTGCGCTTTAAAATTTTTGTGGCTAAGCTCTGAGCGCCATTCGGTGTGAACCATTAAATCAGCGGCCAGTTTGCCGAGGGCATCGGATGGATGAGCTGCGCCACCGTTCCCACCTGCGGCAACATATAAACGGCCGTCTATCACGCAATCAATCATCGGCTTCCAGGTAGGTGTATGCGTCACAATACACGGTTTGATGTCCCAAGCGAGAATGTCAACTGTTGGTAACAGCTGGCGCAGGAGGGTTTGAACCTCACCAAGATATGGAAACGGCCGTTCCTCCTTAAACCAAGCTTGAATCTCATCTAAGGCCAGCAGCGGTCGCTCGGCGTCTGAAAACGTAAACAGCTTGATATAAAAACGGCCGTTTGGGTAACGCAGCGGCGGCAAAATGGAGAGATGCACCAGCGGCTCAGCGTGATGTTTGTAGTTAAGGGGCGGCAAATCTTTAAGCGCAACGGCCGTTTCGGCTGACACCTCAGCCAAAACGGTGGTGATTGTTTCTGGTTTTAGCGCCAGCTTTCGCGGCAGAAGCTCAAAACAGTTGGTAAATGCGCCTGTAGCCAGGAGCACTTTTTGAGCTGTCAAACGGCGGCCGTCAGCCAAGCTTATTTCAACATGGGTTGCCTGAATCTGAACCTTCGAGACGCGCTGCTGAAAAACGGCCGTGTTTTGCTGTTGAGCAATCTTGACCTGAGCACTAACCATCCTGCGTGGATTAAGATAGCCCGAGGGAGCCGCCTCATACACAATTTCATAACCGGCTGGGAAGCTATAGGGAACATAATGTTGAGACGCCGTACAGTGTGGGGCAAATGATGCCACATACGGATACATGATTTGGTCGGTGTTGGGACAAGCGGTTAACCGCCCTGATGGTGAAAAAAAAGAAACACCGCTTTGGGCTTCGATGGTTCCATATTGATCTATTGAAGCTTTGTCTAACGTTTGCCACTCTTCGTCAGGTGCAGATTGGGAAACGATGCGAGCTTCATCATAATGGCTGGCAAAGAGGCCGTCATGGGCTTGCCAATCATCTGGTTCATCAGGACCAATCAGGGCCACTCGAGCTGACCTTTGGCTCAAATATCGCGCTGCGGCACTGCCAATTAGGCCTTTACCCACAATGATATATTCAAATTTCGAACTGTTTTGGGATTGAGTCATCGATTGTTCGGCAAATTCCTCCTTCTTGACGAAATCGTGACTCTAATTTGTAAAGCCGAGTGTCATTCGGCAACATAGATTTTTTGTTGTTATCTATTCTAGCAACAGATTTTCAATTTTAAAAGCGACATTCACTGACAGGTGCTCTCTACTCTTTTCTCTCTTCTTTCTACTTAGGCGGCATCTCCTAAACGGCCGTTATACACCAAACGATCAGCCGCTTTGAACGCTTTGAATACCGCAATCGCATCAGCCGTTCGAATCCCAGTCTGTACCTCAATGCCATTTTTCTCTAGCTCTTCGCGCCAGTTCGGATGGATTGGGCCTTCATCAAATCCTGTAATTTCCTCAAGCTCAGGGCCATCCCCTGCCACAGCCAGAGAGCGAATACCAGACCAGTGCAACGCCCCATAGCACATCACGCAGGGACGCCAGTTGACGACAAGCTGATAAATTGGCATATTCGCCCCGCCTAAATCAAATGTGCCTAAGATTTTTTGTGCCAATGAAATTGCAACCACCTCCGCATGGGCTGATGAGCATTGGCTGGGTACGACCCGATTAACGCCAATGACGACCAGCTTTCCGCTTTCCTTCTCAAACACACCAGCCGCAAACGGCCCCCCGGTGTCCTGCTCAAAATTGCGTTGAGAAAAGCGAATAACGTGAGCCATGCGTTCATCAACAGAGGGCATATATTCCGGCAGTTTTTTGTGTTCTTCAATTGCCCAATCAGGTAATGAAATTTGAAAATGATCTTCAAGCATAAACTTTTTCCGATGCGCTGCTGAGACTTTGTTGCCAAAGCTTTTAGATACTGCTTCTATTTGCTAAGTGATCGTTGCTCATGTAGTGGAGTCATCAAGCGTTTGGCGTTTTTGTCATGATGACAAACGGCCGTTTACTGCTTGTGGCCATAAACCAATCAACCTTTTCAAATCCAAGCTTGCGCCACACTTTTTGAGCGCGCAAATTAAATTCTGCAATGGTAACACGGAGCAGAGGCGGGGCATACTTTTGAACGGCGAAAGAAACGGCCGTTTCTGCAAAATGCACGCCTAAGCCGCGGCCCGTGTAGTCTGGGCGAATCGCCATGCCAATATCAATGGCAGACGGCACATAATTACCACCGGGCACTTGCGCATCAGACCCAAAACTAAAGAATCCAAGTAGGTCACCAGTTTCGTTATTAAGTAGGTGAAATTCATATTCAGGATTTAAAAAGTAGGTTAACGCTTCTGTAAAATCCATTTGCCCCGGCTGACTCATATTGTAAATATGGTAAGGTGCCTCGTAGCGCCACGCCATAAATTCAAGAACGGCCGTTTCATTTATATCTTCTATTATCAAGTTCATAACGGACTCTATCATAGCTTGAACCGATTTTTCTGACGATCGTAATACGCCGCCACTTTCATCCGATTACCGCAGCTTTCCATCGAGCACCAGCGCCTCGACCGATTTCGACTTGTATCTAGGTAAAATCGAATACAGCTATCATTTTGGCACTTTTTCAAGCGACTGAAATCCGTTTGGGTCAAAAAATCCGCTGCCAGCTGGGCCAGTTTACCCAACCAATAATTAGGGTCTTCTTGACCCAAATTAGTCTGAAAATCAAGATTTAATTCCCCCTCGAGTTGGGTAAGCTGAAAATGGCCTTTATTTTTTGCGAGTAGGTCGTTGATTTGCTGAACGGCCGTTTTGGATATAGGTTGGTTGCCAACGATATCGACGACCATTTGACGCATCGCTTGCCTAAATTGGAGCGCTTTTTGAAATACGGCCGTTGTTTCAGACCGTTCTCGCCATAGGGATATTAGCTGGGCGGCCAGCGCCTCATCCAGCTGTCCGACACCAATCCACCATTTCAGCCAAAGTTCATAATTATTTTCCAGCAAATCAAATCGCTTTCCTTTGACAATGATTTCACTGTTAATCCAGTCAAGAAGCGAGTGCCCACCAACATGCTCAAATGAAGTCTGTTCGTCCATGCTGAAATTCTAACCATCAAAACAGCACTTGACAAGTTAGAAATCAATTTTATAATCACACCATCAAAATCAAGATTAGACAGTTATATCATAGGAAGCAAAACGCAATGACAGATAAAAACTTTACATCACTTACATTTACCGAAAGCGTAAAAGAGATGCAGCGCCAATTTGGATCCCAAGCTTCTTACGACAAAATGGCGGCCCAGATAGGTGAGCGCTATTTACTCACCGAGCAGGAACGCGCTTTTATACAATATCAAGATGGCTTCTATCTATCTTCAGCAAATGAATACGGCTG
>JBCCFD010000561.1:0-4109 GCA_039029915.1 Chloroflexota bacterium | reverse complement strand
GCGATTTGGGCGGCAAATTTTACATTTAGCAACCCGAGAAGAGTTGGGTTGGCCGCCAGAGCGGGCGGATTTACGGCCGTTTTACGACGTAGACGATCATTCCATCCTTGAGCTTGAACCACCGGACCATACGCGAATTCGTGGGCTGATTCAAAAAGCGTTTATGGCGCGGCAAATTGAACGGCTGCGCGGGCGCATTGAGACATTAACACATCAACTTATCGATGAGATGGAAGAGGTAGGGCAAGCGAATTTGCTTGATAAGTTTGCTACGACAATCCCTGTTTTTGTCATTGCCGAGCTGTTAGGCGTGCCAACCAATAATACCGATGATTTGCTTAATTGGTCCCATGCGATGGTGGGGATGTATGAGCTTGGTCGCTCTGCTGAACAGGAGCAAAAAGCGGTGCAGGCGGCGCAGGAATTTGTGGCGTATATTCGTGACTTTGTTGAGTTTCGACGTAAAAGTCCTCAGGATGACCTTATTTCAAAGCTGATTGCTGTTGAAGAATCGGGTGAGAAGTTAACCGAAAATGAGCTGATTTCAACCTGTATCCTGCTGCTGAATGCTGGGCATGAGGCGACGGTAAATGTGGTCGGCAATGGCGTCTACGCGCTTTTAAACCATCGTGATCAGCTTGACTTGTGGCGCCAAGATGCCTCAGTGGGAAAAACGGCCGTTGAAGAACTGCTCCGCTACGATACGCCGCTTCACCTATTTAACCGCTGGGTTCTTGAAGATGTGGAATACAAGGGGCACCAGTTCCCATTTGGTTCGCAGGTGGCTTTATTGTTGGGGGCTGCCAACCGTGATCCTAAGACGTTTAACAAGCCAAATCAGCTAAATTTGCAGCGTGAAAGAAATAAGCATGTTTCGTTCGGAGGCGGCATTCATTTTTGTATCGGTGCCCCGCTGGCGCGGCTTGAGCTGCAAACAGCGCTACCCATTTTGCTAAATCGTCTGCCTAATCTGGAGCTAGTGGAAGAGCCGGTCTATAAAAATTCTTATCATTTTCATGCGCTAGAGTCTCTTATTGTCTCTTGGTAAAAGGAGCAAATAAAAATGGCAAATTTTAAGAGCATCCCTGCATTTTATTCAAAAGAAGATTTAGATTTAGCGGCGTTTGATGCCATATGCCAACAGACGGTCGAGCTTGAAAAATTTCCACTGGCCCAAGGGGTCGAGAAGAATATTCTTATTTTTGATGGGGATGCCTTAAGAGAAAAACTGGCAGATGCCGATGCGTATAACGAGATTAAGATTGAATTTGCTCGGTGCCTGAAAGACGGCCCAGGGGTTTTTGTGATTAGTAAAGCTTATCGTGATACGGCCGTTATCGATGCCTCAACCAAAGTTTTACAACAAATTGTGGCTGATGAGAAAGCAGCTGGGTCAGGACAAGGAGATCATTTTGGGCAGAATGAGCGGATTTGGAACTCAATTCAAAAAGCGTGCGTTTATGCCCCAGAGCTATTTATTGAATACTACAGCAATCCATTTTTAGCCTTGGCCTGCGAAGCGTGGTTAGGGCCAAACTACCAAATTACGGCCCAAATGAACAACGTGAAGCCGGGCAGCGCGGCTCAATCAGCACATCGTGATTACCATTTGGGTTTCCAATCGCGCCAAACAATTAAACAATATCCGGCACATGCACAAATCATGTCTCAATACTTAACGCTTCAGGGAGCAATCGCTCATGACGATATGCCAATGGAGATGGGGCCAACGCTCTTTTTGCCGTTTTCGCAGCAGTATGATGCGGGCTATCTGGCCTTTCGAGAACCAGAATTCGCCCAATATTTTGATGAACACAAAGTGCAAATACCCTTCAAAAAAGGAGATATGGTCTTCTTTAGTCCGGCGCTGTTTCATGGAGCCGGTACCAACCAGACCAAGCGCGATCGTATTGCGAATTTGGTGCAAATTTCATCTGCATTTGGCCGCCCTATGGAAACGGTTAATCGGTTGTTGATGATTGAAACAATGTATCCCATATTGCTTGATAAGGTGAAGCGCAACAGTATTTCTGATAGCGAGGTTAAAAACACAGTAGCCGCGATTGGGGATGGCTATTCGTTTCCTACGAATTTGGATTCTGATCCGCCGGTAGGTGGCAATGCGCCTGAGACAGCCCAGCAAATGGTGCATCGGGCCCTAGAGAATCGGATGCCTGTTGAAGAGTTGAAATCTTGGTTAATGGAATACGCCGACCGCCAAAAAGCGTAGCGGCCCCTATTCACGCTTTAAAATCAGCAATAAAATAGTCAAACCGATGCGCAGATTTAATATTTATCCACACAGCATGCTATGACCCTATGGCAATCAGTAAATGGGAAAATCGAAACTTGCACACGGGGTTAGTTATCTGACACCTATCCCGTCGCTACGAACTGTGTGAAATGTTGCTTAACGCCTTGACTCTCCTACTATGGGAGGGTGTAAACTGCTCCTATGTTTCGAATTGGTGAATTTGCAAAATTTAGTCGAATCTCGATTAAAATGCTGCGCCATTATGATGAAATTGGCTTATTTAAACCGGCTTGGATCGATCCAGAATCCAATTATCGATATTATGCCGCTAGCCAGCTGCACCGTTTAAACCGCATTGTGGCCCTGAAAGATTTGGGGTTTTCCCTCGAGCAGATTCATCAGCTGCTGGTTGACGAATTTTCAGCGGAACAGTTTCGTGGCTTGCTCAAACTGCGTCAGTTAGAACTAGAAAAACAGCTAGACGAAACGGCCGTTCAGCTCCTACAGGTTAAAAACCAGCTGGCCCAGCTGGATGCCCCGCTGTCTAATTTTTCGGAAGTGGTTGTTAGGCGCATTGAGTCTGAGCGGTATGCAAGTTTGCGCGAAAATGTAAACAACAACAGCAATGCTATTCCTCACCTCTTTGATGAAGTTGAAAAAGCGGTGGGTCGTCAAAAAGCACGGGCCGCCAAACCACCGCTGTTGGTTTATCATGGTGAAGGGGAGTTAGAGCCATTTGATATTGAAATTTTGGTACCGATTTTGGGTGAGTTTGCTGAAAACGGCCGTGTGTCCGAAAAAGTAACTCATTCTATTGAACAGATGGCGTGCCTTGTTCACACGGGACCTTATCACTCCCTCAGCCAAACCTACCTGATCCTGGCCCAATGGATTGAAGAGCATCAGTATAAAATCGTTGGCCCTATCCGAGAGCTTTTTTTAAGGTTCAGCGGGAGCGAGGATGGGTATCAATTGCCAAAAGCGTTTATTGCTGAAAATGCCGAGCAATTTGTTACAGAGCTGCAAATTCCTATTCATAAAAAATAATAATTGAAACCAACCTTGCAAAGTTTATATAACATTGGCCTGAGGCTTATTTCAGGTTGGTTATTGCGATGATGGGCTCAAAATCTATCGAAAGGAGATTTAAAGATGATGAACTACCAACTATTAGGGAAAAGTGGTCTCAGGGTTTCAGAAATAGCCTTGGGCACGATGACTTTTGGTGAAGATTGGGGCTGGGGCGCTGATTTTGATACCAGCCGCAAGATTTTTGACAAATATGTGGAAGCTGGAGGGAATTTTATTGATACCGCCAATAACTATACCAAAGGCACAAGCGAAAAATTCGTTGGTGAATTCATTCAAGACCAACGGGATCAATTTGTGTTGGCCACAAAATACACGCTTCGATTGGATAATGGGAACCCTAAGAACTTTAATGAGGGTGGCAATAGTCGCAAAAGCATGATGCGTTCTGTTGAAAATAGCCTAAAACGGCTCAACACAGATTACATTGACCTTCTATACCTTCACATGTGGGATTTTATGACGCCAGTTGAAGAGGTGATGGCTGGGCTGAATGATTTAGTGCGTTCTGGCAAGGTCCTGTATGTTGGTTTTTCAGATTCACCCGCTTGGATTATTTCGTATGCTGTTGGTTTGGCCGAGCGTTATGGTTGGGCGCGACCGGTAGCAACTCAAACTCCGTATAACTTTGCAAGCCGAGACCCAGAAAGAGCTATCCTGCCCATGGCAAAGGAAATGGGATTAACATTGACAGCCTGGGGCTTGTTAAGCGGCGGTGTATTAAGTGGAAAGTACAACAGTGAAAACGAAGGCGAAGAAAAACGGT
>JBCCFD010000560.1:0-4151 GCA_039029915.1 Chloroflexota bacterium | reverse complement strand
CCCTGATGTTGAAACGATGGATGCCATCTTTTCAGGCCAGCAACCGGGATACGTCTACTCTCGCTCAGAAAATCCAAATGTGGACCAGCTTGGGGATAAATACGCTTACTTAGAAGGACTTGACTTGATTCGGCAGCGTCCGGGTGTTGATCCGAAAGAGATTGTGGCTGGTAAAGCGGTGAGTTCGGGCATGGCCGCTATCTCAGCCGCTGTGCTAGGTCGGGTTCGTGCTGGTGACACAGTTATTACGCAACGCGACCTTTATGGAAACTCTTTTGGGTTTTTCCACAATTTTGCACCCCGCTTTAGCATCAATGTCGTTTGGGTTGATGGCAACTCAATTGAAGCGTGGGAAGCCGCTTTTTCGCAAAATCCACATGCCGTGTTAGCGTACACAGAAACACCAGCCAATCCCACAATGAGCGTTGTCGATTTGTCAACGCTGTCTGAGATTGCGCATACCAACAATGCGTGGGTTTGCGTCGACAACACGTTTGCATCCCCTTATCATCAACGGCCGTTAACCCGCGGGTGCGATGTCGTTATTCACTCCACCACCAAATTCCTTGTCGGCCATGGCAACGTCACCGGTGGGGCAATTGTCTCTACCCACCTTGATTACATGAAACAAGAGGTTGATGTTGTCTCAAAAATGATGGGCCAAGCACCAAGTCCGATGGATGCGTGGTTGGCAAATATTGGGCTCAAAACATTTGAGGTCCGGATGGAGCGACATGCCCAAAACGGGCTGACGATGGCCCACTTTTTAGATCAACATCCGGCCGTTGACCGAGTCTATTATCCAGGATTGCCTAATGATCCGTATCATGAAGTGGCTAAAAAACAGATGCTTAAAGGGTTTGGGGCGCTGCTTTCATTTGAGCTAGTCGGTGGATATGAAGCGGCCGTTAAGCTAATGGAAGAGCTCAAATTGGCAACTTTTGCCGTCAGCTTAGGTAATGTGGATTCTTTGATTCAATATCCAGCAGGCATGACCCACCGTGGCGTCCCGCGCGAAGAGCGTCTTAAAGCAGGCATCTCTGACAGCCTCATTCGTTTATCGGTAGGAATCGAAAATATTGAGGATTTAATTTCAGATATGGATAGCGCGCTGAGTCTCTAATTAGTTTAACCCGCTCCGTTCTCAATCAAAAAGAGTCCATTATTCAAAGTGGACTCTTTTTAAAAAAACGGCCGTTTTCACAGCCGTCAAGATTCATTTTTTTAATTTTGGCTTAGTCAATCACTTGTTTGCACGAATGCGGTTTAAGTATTGGGCAAATGATTCTGGCTCTCGCCCCAGCACACGCTGCACATCACCCGTGACTGTTGCCGTCAATCCTATGGTCTTGGCATTTTCGGCACCGCCCAAATTACCAACCATAAATTCAGGAATGTATGGATTGTCAACCAAGCTTTGGCGGTATGGCTCGTCTGGAACACCCACATACCCGACTGGCTTGCCTAGATGCCCCGAGAGCAGTTCAGCCACCTCAGAATCCAAAAGCGCTTTAGGGCCAGTCAGTTCATATGATTGCCCATAATGTTTTTCACCTTCGATGGCAACCTTGGCCATGACCTCACCCAAATCCTTAACGGACACGTAGGCAGATTTAACTTTGCCATCCTCTTCCGGTGCGCCATAAAATGCACCTGTATCCTCGATAGCACCCAATTGGTAGATAAGCATATTGGTCATAAATAGAGTTGGCCGGATTGAGGTCCACGCCACGCCATCAAGCGTCTTGACGTATTGATCTAAGACTTCGTGGTCTTGACCGATGGGCAAAGGAGATTCAGGGCCGCAAAGCATCCCTGACATCTTAATAACATGCTTCACTGAACCAGATTGAGCGGCAGCATCCAGGAATGCTTTGCCAGGCGTCACAATATCGGGAATAACGGGCATCACAATGGCACAAGTTTGTACACCATCTAGAGTTGAAGCGTAAGTTTCTGGTTTTTCCCAGTCAAAGTGAACGACCTCTACGCGATCACCAAAACGTGCCTCAGCTTTTGCTGTATCGCGGGCACCTATGCGCACATTTTGTGCTCCAAATGCTCGCAACGCCTCAACGGCCGAACCACCGCTATTGCCAGTGCCACCAATCACTAATATACGTTTTCCATCAGAATTTGAACTCATCTCGTCACCTCTAGGGAGAAACACAGAGGAACATGAAATATCTATCAAAAGAGACTTTGCCCTCAATGTTTCAAATTTTGTTAGATGAGTGAATTCTAGGAGACGGCCGTCACCAAAACGTCCCCACAATACTTATCAAGGCTATATTCAGTGCCTACCTCATTGCATATCATGGGCTTTTGTCAGTTGGTCTGGGTCATCAGCAACCTCAAATTGATGAACAACCCACCCCAGAATAGGTGAATGATGCAGTTCAATACGGGCAAACAGCTCTTCGTTGTCTGCCTCAACTGAAAGGTCTGCCTGAACAGAGGAACGTAGGGGGTTAAAGTGGTATTCCCCCTGTTTAAATACGACTTGATGAGCTTCCCAATTACCCAGCTGCTGAGCTTCTACTTGGGCCATTCTAAATGGGTTCGGTGCGAGGAAAGTGATCAGCGAGAACAGCAGATAAAAAAGAATAAGTATGCCAAACAAACTAAACTGCTTTTTGAGAGTGGGACTAGTTTTTTTCATCATTTGAATCTCCCGATAAATAAGGTTACAAGAATTACGAGTCGTTTGTTTTTCCCTTCGAAGCAATAAGATAGCTAGGAAATTTGAATTACCACATTCCCTTTCTTTCGTTCAGTCTCAACATATCTGTGAGCATCGGCAGTTTGGTCTAATGGATAACACCTATCGATAACTGCCTTTAGATGACCAGCCGCGATAATTTCTTTTGTAACGACAAGATCTTTCAAGATTTCTTTGGCAGACCGAACGTAGCTAGCAGATAAAATCGCTTTCTTTTGTCCAAATACCGATGTCCACATCATGTGTAAAATAGTGCTGGCGTTGCCGGCGTCTAAAAAGATGCCATTGGGCTTGAGCGAGTCTTTGCACTGTGGAAAGGAGCGCTTTCCAACTGTGTCAAAGATAATATCATAGGTTTCGCCATTTTTTGTGAAATCTTCTTTTTTATAATCAATCACTTTGTCTGCACCGATCGCTTTGACCATTTCCACATTGGCCCCACTGCAAACACCAGTCACTTCTGCGCCGTAATGTTTGGCAATCTGAACGGAGGCTGTGCCCACTGAGCCAGATGCACCGTAAATGAGCACTTTTTGCCCTTTTTGGATATTAGCTTTGTTCTTGAGGAAATTAACGGCCGTTATGCCCCCCTCCACAATCGCCGCCGATTCTTCAAAATTCATATTGTCAGGTTTTATAATCAGTGCACCATCCTCCGGCATACATTTAAACTCAGCATAGGCACCGGGCGTTGTTGCCCCAGTCATGCCAAACAGTTCGTCGCCCACCTTAAACCGGGTGACGCTTTTGCCCACAGCAACAACTTCCCCAGCCAATTCAACACCCAAGATATCGTTTTTCGGTTGGCGAAGGCCAGAAAACAGTCTCGCAAACTTCGGCTCTCCCGTGCGACCGCTAAGCCCAGCGGTCGTTGCTGTTGCTGCATGAACCTTGATCAAGAACTCATTATCTTTTGGCACTGGTTTATTAACCTGTTGCAGTTGCAAAACATCAGGCCCACCATAACTTGTACATACAATTGCTTTCATTTTCATTCGATTAACTCGCTTAAAGTTTTATTGTTAATTAATTTTGACAAAGTGTAATATTTTTATTACTTCGTGTCAAATATTTTTTACATTTTGAGGTAAAAACGAATGGTTCTTAGCGAAAAGCACAAATTTAAGTAACTCAATTAGGGGTTAAAAATGGCGTCTTTAAACTGGTCTCGACCAAGGTTATTCATGAATTCGATCTTTTGCCGTTCGTAAAATTCTTCACCCGACCCGCGAGCAAAAACCCAAAGACAATCGATCAATATACTTAATTTATAAACATCAAAGAAATGATGTTCTTCTAAGGGGATTAATGAACGGTGCTGACAATAATGATTAACAACCTTGGCAGCTTCGGTAAGATTCAATTCTTTATCGGGATAGTGCCAGCCCCACCCTTCAACCAAACAAACAAGATCAAATGTTGAATAGGT
>JBCCFD010000559.1:0-4171 GCA_039029915.1 Chloroflexota bacterium | reverse complement strand
GCAAATCGCTTCATCATGTTGGTGAGCTGTATTGGGTGCAAGAACATGCCGCGGACTTTTGTGGCTGAGCCTTCGATGCGCCCTTGCCAGCCCGCGATGCGCAGCGGTCCACCATCCGTACGGGAGTCAGGAATAATGGCGGAAAGATCACCCACGCCGAACCGAACGGTGGCTCCATAGTTGGGATTCATTAGGGTTGCTACAACCTCACCTGTCTCGCCATCTGCAACTGGCTCACCGGTGTTGATATCACAAATCTGCAAAATGACGTTCGAAGGGACATTCCAACCGTTCATGGCCGAGGTGTCATACCCCAAGTTGCCACATTCGGCCGTGCCATACGCTTGGAATACTGAAATACCGCGGTCGGCAAGCAACTGGCGTAGCGAAGGGGGCAGTGGTTCCGCCAACAAAAAGGCTTTGTTTAGTTTAAGTTCGTATTCAAGCTCATCTGCTTTGTCGAGAAGGGCTTTCAGGTAGCTCCCCAAGCCGACATAGCCGGTGGCATTAAAAGCCACCATCGCTTGCAGCTGTTGCTCTTGGTTGCCAATCCCACCGGGGATAGCTACGGCACCTAGTGAGTTGAGCCCGCTTTGCAAAGAGGCGCCCGCAGGGGTGAGGTGGTAAGCAAAGGCCACTAGGGCCACTTCATCCGCTGAAAAACCAGCCGCTTCTAGCGCTACACCCCAGTTGCCTAAATCATCTCCCTTGACGGCCGGTTCATGAATGGGGCCTGGGGATTGATAGACGGCGCGTAGGTTGCTCATGTCGCAGGCTAAAAAACCACCAAATGGCGGGTTCTCGGCCTGTTTGGCAATGAGATCATCTTTGCGCATGATGGGGATTTTGACGAGATCCGCTTCGCTTTGAACATTGCTCGGGGACACGTTGGCGTCATCAAGACGTGTTTTAAAGGCGGGGGCATTTTCATACAGATGGGTAATGAGTTCGTTTAGGGTCATCGTTCTCCTTTCGATTGCGTGAGTTATGCTACCATTTTAACTGCTTTTTCATATTCATGGTCATCTAAAAAGCACGGAGAGCCACAGCGCATATACACATTTAGAGAAATTTTACTTTACTTGAATCCGCGCCGACCACCGCCACCGCTGCGGCGTGACCCACCGCGGCTTCGGGATGATGAGCGAGATCGAGAAGAAGAACGAGAGCGGGATGATGAGCGGGAACGGGACGATGAACGACTGCTGCTAAGGCCACCGCCGCTGCCGCTGCCAAAGCCGCCCCCGCTTCCTGAGCCGCGTGTGCTGGAGCTGGTGCGAATAAGCCGATTTGATTTAATTCTTCCTTCGCTATCAGACTTTGCCATGACTTGCTTCATCATGTCGCCTATGGACGCATCTTTGTCTAAGGATACCCTGTGGTTCATACCGTCAAAGCTAACTCTGATATTGGTGGGGGTGTTGCCGTCAGACACGGCCGTATTCAGCATCTTCACAAATGATCCACTCGCTGATTCAATGGACGAGGTCAACGTTCCAGACATCTTTTCCAGCGAGAAGGACGGTTTTTCTACGGTTGGGTTTGGTAAAGAATTTGGCTTTGGTAAGGGGCTAGATTTAGGTGGCTGACTGCTCCATGATCCCCGTCTTAGCTGGCGATTGAGTCGCTCCTGCCAGGTACGCGTGCGGCGGGGTGTTGGGGAATACGGCCGTGGTTCCATCGCTGTGCCGTCGTCCATTTGCCAAGAGCCAATCCAAGCTGGGGTGGTCAGCCTCATCTCTTTGATTGCTTTTAAAAACGGCTTGTCAATCTCAAAGGCCACCACATAAGCAAAATATTGATCTAAAATCTGCTGAGCCTCTTCTAACTCACCGTGCGCTTGAATATTTCGCAAATACGTGCGGAACCCTTCCCATTGACGAACCTCACGCGACCGCTTTTCAGAGAAGGAGAGCGGCTGGCGTTGGCGTCGGGTGAAGAAGATATTGAATAGAAATAACGCCACAAAAGCGACCTGAATAATCCTGAAATCAATTTGGAAAATATCAAAATCAGACACAATGAGATAGCCAATATAGGCGACAAAGAGGAACGGTAGGACCTTAAACAGGGTAAGGGTTTGGCTTTTGGCTTTAACATCAAATTGCTCAAACATTTCGGCCCCCATTTTTTTGATGACCTCTGGCAGTGCCGCTCGGATGGTGGGCAGGATGGCGTTGAGGGGGATTGTTTGGCCCATGGGGAGGGCGGGAATGAGCGCATTGAAAAGGGTAAACGCATGGGGAGACACAACGGCCGTTTCCCCATTGGGAAGCGTCGTTTTATCATTGAGATGCAATTTATCTTCTCTCAGCCGTTCAATCGTTATTTCTTCATTGAGGTTAAAACGAAGCAAGCCCAAGTTGCCCAAATGCAGAAGCGTTGCAAAAGTGCCAGCAGGCGTCATTTCCCGCTTGATGAGATAGGAAACAATGCCCGGCGATAGGTTTGAAGGTGGGGTGGTGCGGTAATTGTGCAGCCGCTCCCGCATTTTGCGACTGCCCCACAAATACCAGCCAGCTAGCGTGCTGAGCGCCAGCGTGACTAGACCCGTACCGGCAAATACATTCGTTCGCAGCTGCTGACGAGCTTCTGCTTGGGCAAAGGCTTGGGCATCCGCTTGGGCTAGATCGAGTTCAGCCTGCCATAGGGGGGAAACGGCCGCTGTAGCCCCTTCAGGTAAAGTCAAAAGAATCGTCCAGGGGGTGCTTTGGTTAAGGGGGTCTATTTGCAAGTTTTGGCCAGACTCTGCCACAATCTGTCCATCTTCTACGCTAACCTCATCGGTCGTCAAGCTGCCCGGTAGCTGAACTGAAAAAGAGACTTCTTCGATTGGATTATCAAACGGGGGGATGACCTCCCAGCTAATCTGTTGACCCGTCTCGTCGAGCGCTACTGCGCCGGTCACCTCATATTGAAGGGTAAACTCCGTTACTTCCCCTCTAAAAAGAGTTGGAAAGAAGAAATCAAGCAGCACCGCCCCGGCTTCATCGGTATTAAAGTAAACCTCACCCGATATCGAGCGCACCCAATCGTCATCGCGGGCGGTTTCGGTTAGGGTGTAGCAGTAAAGGCAATCTTCGAGCGAGTCGACTTTATCAAAGTTTTCATCTCCTTCTCGGAAAGCCAGCAGCTCGAGGTCTTCTTTGAATAGCAGGTCGATTTGTCGAAAGCCGCTGCGCATAACCCCTTGGTCAACGCGGATTCTTTGGCTTTCGGTGACCAGTAAACGGCCGTTGTCCTGAATGACCATATCAACTGCAAACTGCTCCACTGTTGCCTGTAGCTCAGCTTCTTCCTCCTCAATTTGCCAAGGTTGTAAGGTAGCTGGCACTAAATCAGGTGGAAAATCAACGCGGACTTGGAAAAAAGAACCGTCAAACCGCACCGCTTCCATAACAAATTCAACCTCAACCCGATCTTCCACGATGCGGACATTATCATTACTGCGCGTACCGAGCGATTCGTACGTGATGTTTTCTAGCTCAGTGAGTGGCAAAGAGACTGTAACGGTACTTTTAGGAACAGGTAGGCCGCTTAAATCTGTGGGCAGGGCGCGCCACTCCAGCGTGGTGAAGTCAGAGTAGACCCACAGGCTATTAACGGCCGTGTATTCCACCACAAAAACTCGACTATCGCCCGATTGTGTTTCAGGAAAGCGCCACTCAATCTCAAGAAAATCCCCAACTTTGCCAAAACTGTACGAGTTATCAGCCGTTCGACTAAGTGTCAAAGGCTCGACGGTCTCAATTGAGTCACCTGCTGCGACTCTGACATCCTGAATATCACCGACAAGCTCTAGCGGGATTTCCGCGAAGCCTTCACTAAATTCACCAAAAAACTGAAGCTCTTGTATTTCACGAACGGTGAAAGAGCCATCATCATTTAACTGAATTTCTACATCATATCTGAGATATTCAACGGGGGAGCTTTGGGCGAATAAATGAGATGGGGTTCCAACTAAAATAAAGATAACAAGCGCAAAGATATATTTAACTTTTAACACCATTTCTTTCCTTATGTATGACTGTCTGGTCATTGTAACTGCTTTGCAAACAGAAAAACAGGCCATAGGCAAAGTGGGGTGCGATAAAAAGTTGTGTAACGGGAGAAAAGGTGCTCGTCCGTAAGGGTGGGATGGCACGGACACCATCTTGAATAGATGAAGAGG
>JBCCFD010000558.1:0-4241 GCA_039029915.1 Chloroflexota bacterium | reverse complement strand
CGACAACACACTCCATGTTGAAACGATTAGCCAATAAATGATTGGGTTTTGTTGGCGTTCCACTGGTTCAAAAAAGTAGGTAACACCGCTCCGTATGTCTGGAATGACCCAAAGAAGAAATAGTAGACCCCAAACCCAATCTGCTTCCAAAAAAATCGCTGTGACAACGAGCAACAATCCCAAGATAGCGCGCCATTTGAACGTTGAGGTAGGCTTATCATCACTTGAGTTTGTTTGCTCTTCATTCCCTACAATGTAAAAGGCTGCGCCTTGGGAATCGTATGCCAACCAGGCAGAGCGAGTGCCTAAAGGTTGTTCAACAGCCACTTGCCCACCGGCTCTCTCGATGCGGGCTTGTGCCTTACTGAGGCTATCGACTAAGAAATACACGCCCCAATACTCTTTATCCCCTTTGACTTCATTGGGTGACACTTGAATGCCTGCAATAGATTGTTCTGCGGAATAGATTTCAAATCGATCAGACTGTGGGGTTGGGCGAATCTCCCATTGAAAAAGCTGGGTATAAAAGGATTCAACCACAGCAAGATCTGAGACGTGCAGTTCATTCCACACCATGCGGCCAAGCGTTGACCCATCGTCTCGTCCTCCCATCTCATCTCCCTGATAGCAAGTAAAGCCCGCTCCGGCAGGGTCTCGAATTAAGGCAACTAGACCGCCACCTGGCGCCTCTTGCGGTTGAACTTCAATTTTGGCCCCCAACTGTTCCGCTTTTTGAACAATTTCATCAATGTTTGACACTTGAATGTATGACATCCAAAAGGAGGGCATGTTGATTTTCTGAAAAAAGTCGGGCATGCGGTACAGGCCTGCTGCAGGGTGCTGACCTGCACTGCAGACTAAATACCCTTGGCCCACGCTGTTGAAGCGCCATCCAAAACAGTCCCGATAGAACTGTTTTGCCGTTCTCACATCAAAAGTAGAAAGGTCGGTCCAGATAAATGAATGATTCATAGGTGAAGATATAGTAGCATATTTACTGAGCTACCATTCAATCCGCTTTTGGTCCCTGAAAAAGCCGCCTGTTGGCCCATCATCTGGCAAGGTGGCGGCCCACACGATGCCTGCAGCCCCTTCATCAACGGGACGACCACCACCGCCACCCATGTCTGTGGCTACCCATCCTGGACAAACCGCATTTACCAAAACCTGCCCCTTTAGCTCACTGGCAAGCATAAGCGTGAGGGCGTTGAGGGAAGCTTTTGTAATGCTGTAAGCTGGTGTGCCACCTCCCATACCGTTTAGAGCACCACCCCCGCTGCTAACGTTCACGATACGGGCGTGTTGACTTCGGCTTAGCTGAGGCAAAAACGCCTGAATGAGCCGCCACGGACCATAAACGTTGGTTTCAAACGCTTCTTGGACCGTATCCAAATTGGCATTGACTGCACGCTGCCAGGTATCGTAATGAATAGCGGCATTGTTAACCAAAACATCAAGTCGTCCAAACTGTTCCGCAACGTGCTGATGCAGCGTCGCTATGCTTTGTGGATTGGACACATCAAGCTGAGCCGCGACAAGGTTTTGGCCACCGAGCGCATCGACTGTCGTTTGAGCTTTTTCCAATGAGCGGGCGGTGAGTAGAACAAGATATCCTTGGCGAGCTAACTGACGACTGACTTCCTTGCCAAGGCCACGATTTGCACCTGTGACAATTGCAATTGATTGTTGTGTCATAATGTTTGCACCCTTTAATCAGAATATAAGTCAATACATTGTTACAAAAGAACTTTAAATGGCAAGCGGAGCCTGAGCGTGTCGTAGGCGGATTTCGCAAACCAGGCCTCGACAGGCCCGAGCGCAGTCAGGCTTTGGTAATCAGGCTTAAAAACCTTTGTAACAATGTAGTAAAACTTTGATAATAAAGTTGTTATTGACTGATGGTTGATTGCACCTTTGGAAACTTTCGGTCAATTGTATAAAAAAAGCAAACGATTTGGAGCAAACTGATGAAACGGATGGAAACAGCACGGCTTATTTTACGCGAATTTCGCGAAGCGGATTATGAGGATATTGTGACGCAAGTTTATTCCGATAAAGAGGTGTGGAGATTGTATAGCGGTATTGGTGACAAGCCAGAAGAGATTCGGCGCCGCTTTATGCACCGCTGCTTTCAACCAAGTAATGCCGAGTTTGGTTTTCGGGCAGTGGAGTTGATGGAAAACGGCCGTGTTATTGGTCAAATCCATCTAGAGCCCCACGTCCTCGATCCGCGAAGCATTCCAGAGGACCCACCTTCTCCATTTGGAACCATTGAGGTGGAATTGGCCTTTGCTTTTGGCAAAGCGTATTGGGGGCGTGGCTTAGCCCACGAAGCCTGTTTAGCGATGATCGACTATGCGTTCAAAGAGCTAAAGTTATCACGGTTAGTTGGTGGTGCTTTTCACAACAATCAGCGCTCGCTCAACCTGCATAAACGTCTTGGGTACTCACTTGCCCCCGACCCAACCGACCCAAAATTTGTTAGCGCTACATTGGACAACCACCTGATTGCAGAACAATAATTGCTCCGTGTCGGTAAGAATAAGCATGAGACCTAAAGTGTTTTTAACACTTTGGGTGAGGCCAATAAAAGTTATGGTGTATGATCTCCTGAGTCGCTCCAAATAATTTGTAGGCCACCCCAATTGGCGTTTTTGAGCCACACTAGGTTGGTTGTCATATCAGTTACGGCACCATTGCTATTGTCATGCCATCTGGACATATATTTTTCCTTGTTTTGATATATAAAAATTCGGGTCTCAGTCAGGCATAATTTACTGCTTATGCTTAACCAAAACGTAACCAAATGAAGGAGGGAAACGCCTGTTGTAAACCCTGCATATGCCCCAAAACATCACGGCATCAAATGAGAATCCAATAATTGGTCCACTTACCCCCCTGCTTGTATGTGAGTGGTGGCAAGAAAGAGCCAATTATTCTTCCATTTTGTTTTCTAATTGCATGGTTCCCATTCTTTGAATATTGACGATGTGAAAATAATAATGATAATCACTATCGTGATTAGAAAGCATGTTGTTTTTTGCTTTATCTAAAAATATCGGATTTCTATCGGGGGTGCGTTTTGTCTTTATTAGAGCGTTATCGACTTGGTCATAGAGTTGAAGTTTGGAACGAAATTCATGAAATCGGTCAAAATTGGCAAAAGTCACAATATATCACTGACATATCAGACGTTGTCAATGAGACAATCGACCGTGTTCGGTTTAATGTGGATACCCTTATAAAGAATCTTCAACATGAGAGTTATGAGTTCACTTCACCTACATTTAAAGACTATCATTTCAACCGTTCCCGCTCGATCCCCCCAAGTAACATCGATGAACTAATTACCTTCTTAGAAAATTTGTACGGACCCATCCCTCTCATTATCGTTGCTTGGATGCGATTTGTAGGGGATGTGAATTTGGTTGGTAATCACCCACTTTGGCCTGAAAAAGATATGTTTACTGACGCTTTGGTCGTTGAGTTCGAATTTGGAGCATGGCCTCTTTCCAAAGCCGAAATACAAACACAATATGAATTTGAACTCGAACAATGGCATGATTTAGCTGAAGGATTTGGAGCTGAAAATGCGCCAAAGTTCAAATGGCATTTTTCTCCAGATGTTTATCTCAAAGTAGCTGTAAGCGGCGGACAGGCTTACGGAATATTTTTACCCGATGATTCAGTTGATGCTTCTATAGAGATTCATGGGAATCAAATGTACTTTATAGACTATTTACGGCATTGTTTCACTTGGGGTGGCTTTCCAGGATTCGGTGATAAAGAAAAGGGTCGTGACAATGGAGTTATCGAGCGATTATCAGAGGGCCTTTTACAAATATAAGATAGGCCTCCCCTGAGTTCTTACGTATAATGAGTGGTGTACCTGAATTATTGGTAATGCTTAATAATATTTGAAAAGGACATAGCGCTGTTCGTGGATAAAAGCCTCCTTGACCTTCAAGACGGTATCTAGGCTCATTTTTGTTTATGGGGCTTGTCGCTGTAAGGTTAAGGATGCACAGCGGAATGACCCTCCAGTGGCTGGCACACCATCGAAGACGACCTCTTCAACTAGATAGCCAAGTCGCTTTAGTTCTTGATTAACACGCACACTGGTCTCCCCTTTACGTGCAACAATGGTAGTTGGGTTGATTGAGAGGACGTTGGTGGCTAAATGCTCTCTTTCCACTCCATCGACCTGAACCCATACGTACTGTTTAAGAACCTGCCACGTT
>JBCCFD010000557.1:0-4309 GCA_039029915.1 Chloroflexota bacterium | reverse complement strand
GCGAATCCATCAAAACGGTCGTCAATTCATTGGTTAAAGTATTAAAAAGCTATGCCAAGAAATATCCCTACTGCCTCCCCTTTACGCTGCAGTGTGAAGCCAAAGCAAGCTGGCTATCAAACGACAAGCGTCAGGCGATTTTAACATGGGAGAAGGGTATTGCGTTCGCCCGAGAAAAAAGCTTACAGCTTCCCCTTGGACTCACGTTACAAGATTTAGGCATTCATTTAGCGGATGACCCGACTCGCCAAAAAAGCGTCTTTAACGAAGCAAAAGAAATTTATACCGAGCTTGGCATGTCGTATTATGCATCAACCTTAGAATCAACCACGGCAGCGGGTTAATGCTTCTTTTGTTTCCACCAATCGATGCCACCGACGATATGTTTGGGGGTTGGCTCACCAAAAACGGCCGTTGTGATCGCCTGTGAGGTTAACATGCCCGACATAACGGCCGATTCAACACAGCCCACGTTTAAGCCATTATAAATCCAGTCACCTGTCAAATACATGTTGTGAAAGCCTGACTGCTCTGTGCGGAGCCGAGCGGCCGTGCCGTTGGGTACCGACAGGACATACCGCTCCGTTGGATCAATATTCGCCCGCCAAAACTGACTGTTTAACCGCTCCTCACCTTCTCGATTTTCTGCATCAACCAGCAAATCCCAGTTTAGAGCATCGGGATACCCCTCCATCGGCTTAATCGCATTTGGCCAAAGGTGCTTCATGTGGCCCTTCAGCATCAAAGAAGTAATCTTCTTCACACGGGCAAACTGCTTATGGGGAAACTCATAATCATCTTCCGGCGGCAAATTTTCTAACCCAGGTCCTTTTAACGGCCCGCAAAAGTAGGTAATCTGGTTTGGAAAATGTTCATCTGGCCAACATTCTCGGATCAAAACCTGCGTCATGTCTGCCCACGTGTTCATGCCCGACTGCTCTAAAGGTAGCTCAACATCATATTCGCTCATAATCGGCGGCTCATCCCGCCAAAACGGCCAGCCCAATCCAGCCACATCCGGCCTAAACCAAAGTTGAAACGCTTGCGTTTGAATTGTGTTGTTCTTGGTAATCATATTATGCCAAGCTGGCTTTGCCTCAAAGATGCTCTTACAAATTGAAGGCAAGGCTGGCAAGGAAATACCGAGCACCACACGATCAAAATCTTCACCTGCATTCAGGGTTATCGTTTTGCCACCCTGCCACGGCGTCCAATTAGATTCTAGATTGTATTTGGGAATCATTTGCCCAGCGACTTCTATCTTTTCTTTAAGTTGTTCCTTTTCAACAAGCTGATCATAAAGTGGTTCTGCAGGCCAACACTCCAAATCTTTAACGAGAATTAAAGGATCGTAGCCCCCTTTTGCTTCCTGCTCCTGCGTTACCGTTGCCTGACGCTCAATGATAATCTGAGCAATCTCATTCTTATCATCAGACATTTCCAGAGATTTAACCTTATGGAAAAACTCAAACTTGACACCCCGTTCTTTCATAATCAGATACAAGGGTGTAAAAATCGTATCACCCATACCAGCCTGCATCCGATACATATAATTTCCTTTAAACGTAAAGAATGCACGCAACAGGCAGTGGAAGGCAACACCAGCCGCAAAGGCTGGGCGGCTCATATCTCCATCTTCATACGCAAAGGCGAGATCGTACAAATATTTGGGAATAACTGATTGCAGCGTTAAATCAGTTGCCCCATGTTTCTTCAACCAATCCCGGTACTCCATATGATCAATTGAATCAAATCCGTTTTCAATTAGGTTATCTTCAATTGCACCCCGAATATTAGCAATTGCAAAATCAACCGAGACAAAAAGACGTCGCGTGTCAGTATCTTCTTCAAGTGTATCTTCTAATCGCTGACGAAGCCGTTTGATAATATGACTCAGCGTTTTGGAAATAACGCGATGCCGGAATGGTAGGTGAAAAATTCTGTGCAACCAATGATCGACCTTTGAAAAAACGTGGACGATATTTAGCAGTAGTTTTAAAAAAGAAAGCTCTAATCCAATCGCAAAGACAACAAGAATTGCCCCAAGACACCCGTACCGCGTGAATCCTTTTTCTCGGTTATAGAGACCCTCACGCAAAATCTCATTGACAAACTGCGTCGCTACACTTAAATAATCCTGCAGTGAAAGAAGCTCTCCCCCTTCCCCAGGCATCTCATTATTAGTTGGAAAATTGATTAGCCAATGCATCCATTCGTCATCTACTTTTTCCTCAAGGGTATTGAGATTCAAAGGTTTGAAAGCTTCTTCCCAAGTTGCTAATGGTTTTTCTAAGGGGCGATCAAGCTCCAGATACGCTCGCCGAATCATGTCAAACGCGTTGTGGTAAAAACCAAACCAAATGTGCAAGCCATGTTCTTCAACCCGATTAAAGACGGATTGTTTACGGCCGCTGGCGCCTTTTCCACCTAGCCGCCATCCCATTTGGTAAACGGTGATTTCATATTTTTCTTGCCAATTTGGGACACTCGACAACTCAAATGCTGTCGTAATTGATGACAACCCCCCACCAAGGATGGCTATTTTTTCTTTCTTTTTTTCCATTTTCTCTTCTTCCTTACTGCGGAGGATTATGCACTTTTATTGCAGATAAATAATTAGGCTGCTAATCGTTCAGATGCTTCAACCGAGCCCTTGCTCAGATACGAAATAATTGATGGCAATTCCAAGTTGCCAGCTAGAATTGCCCCCTCTATGGACGGATTTCCCAAAAATGCACCAGCGACAAACATACCAGGCGGTAAGGTACAGCTTAGATCATCTCTGTAATTTTTCAAACGATGTATGTAACCTGTGGGAAAATTTGGTAACGCATTTTGAACGCGAACAATTCTTGCGTGAACAAGCTTTTCTTTGATATTTAGATTTTCAAAAGGATACAGTTTATGTAGTTCTGCAATAAGCGCTTCAATAGCTTCGTCCTCTGGCATTTCCATCATGCTTTCACTAAACTGACTTGAAGGAAAGACGGATAAGACGGTTAATTTCGCACCAGTTTTTGATGATTCAGGCGAAAATCCATTATCGAAGGTGATATTGGCAATGTTTGGAGACGTTTCGGGAACGTAGGAAAGGTGAGTGTAGGCCAGTGGATTAATATGGCCTTTCAAAAACAGATGCGTTGTGGCATTGTGCGTGTAGGTTATTTTGCCAAAAAAATCTTTTAGCTCAGGAGGAAGGTTCGGGAATATTGGATTAATGTTGGGGGCTTGAAAAGCCGAAACGACAACTCTCGTAGTAAACTGAACTTCTAACGTTCGATCAGTTGCCTCATCATGATGTTGGGCTGTTACTAACCAAGTCCCTGTGGATGGGTCTACCTCTGCGGAAGTGACTTTGTGCTTCAAACGGACGTCTACGTGGTCTGCTAAGGTTTTTGCAATAGAACCAATGCCGTTCTCTAATTTATAAAGCTTCATAAAAAAGGCGTAGCGCAAAAGATAAAGCAGCAGGGCGTTTGTAGTCTTTTGACTGTTCCAGTAAAAAAAGCTTCGCAGCATGGTCGCCACAATATTTTCAGCCGCGACGGGGCCAATTTGCGCTGTGGCGTATTCATTCGCTGATTGGGTATCAAATTGGACACTTCGAGTTAGGTCGTCTACCGTTAATTTATTTGAGTACCATAAAGTGAGCAGAACAACTTTAATTAACTTTAATTTTTCCCAAAATGGAATGAGATTGGAAAATAAAATGCCTTTGGCATCTTGACCAAACGTTTTTTTCCCTTTAACGATGGCACTTTTCCCAGGCAGAGCCACTTTATCATCAGCCAAGCCAAGCTCATCAAGCAGTTGGAATGCTTCTTTATAAAATGAGGCTAGAAATTGAGCGTTTGTGTCGACGCACACATCTTCAAAGCAATACGTTCGAGCTCGTCCGCCGACAACATCACTTTTCTCTAAAACAACAACCTGATAGCCTTGTTTTTTTAATTGATACGCCGTGGATAATCCAGAATCGCCCCCTCCAATGATAACAACATCAGATTCCATCCTCACACCTTATCCCTCACGTAAAGTCCATCGATTTATTTGATAAAGACGAGCGTTATTGGACTTTACTTGCTGGAGAACAAAAGCATTTATCTAGTGGTTTTTTCAATGAGCTTTTTGTTCTCCATTTTAAAAACTTTGGTAACAAATTAATGAACTAAACTAATAAAAAACGATCGGTCTCGGTGCGCTCACTTTACCTCACTCAGGCAAGTTTTCAAAGGGAAATTTTGGTTTAGCTGGAAGGGAATTTGAAGATTTAGGCGGCTATTTTTAGTTGAGTATTGCCGATGGTGAT
>JBCCFD010000556.1:0-4323 GCA_039029915.1 Chloroflexota bacterium | reverse complement strand
CGGCCGTATTCTTACCTCGAACATCGACCTAATGTAGCCGATGATGGCTCACCCGTTGTCGGGTCGTAACATTGGCAAAAAGAGGTTGGTTCGCCTTCCCCATCCCACATCAAATAATTAATGGATGTAATGGCGCAATCGCGATTTCGTGATGTTCTGGCCCATTCAATGCCAACACCACTTGCATCCTCTTCTTGCACCATAAAAAGTCGGAGGTGCCGCTGTGGATTTTGCCCAAAATTTATCTCACCACGCATTGACAGCGCAAAAGCCGTGATGGGAAAAGCCATAATTGTGAGCCAAACCAAAATGATTAATAAATATCCGATTCGCCGAAGCCAAGATTTCATTGTGTAAAAAAAGAAGGGAGGTATCTCTCTTCCAGCTTAGTGGAGAACACAAAGCGCTTTAAATAAAATAGAAAAGCTCTGCAATAGGCTTTTTTCTCCACCTATCTCCATATAGTAAATTTTAGAATATTGCCTCTCTCAATACCATGTAAATAAGTGAATTCTAAGTCGCCGTTCGTTACAAGTTAGCAGGTTTTGAAAGGGCACTAAGTAACCAAAAATGCCTTACGAATTTCGCAAAGAGTTAACATACATAGCAGTTGTGTACTCTTTGACCATTCTGTGCATGCTAAAGGCGGGTGAGTTAAACATAATTGTTTCACGCATAATGCTAACCCAGCCTCGAGGCACCTTATCCCTATCTCGATTGTAATAGAGCGGCACAATCTCATCTTCTAGCGTTTGATAAAGCGCGTTGGCATCAAAGTCATCTTGGGCGTTTTCATTATCTAACTCAGTCTCATCACCAATGCGCCAACCGTTCGCACCGTTATATCCCTCAACCCACCAGCCATCGAGTACGCTAAAGTTCGGAATGCCGTTAAGCGATGTTTTCATGCCGCTGGTGCCGCTGGCTTCACGAGGACGACGGGGGGTATTGAGCCAAATATCAACGCCTTGTTTCAGGTAGCGAGAGGTGTGCATATCATAATCTTCTACAAAAGCAATGCGCCCGCCTAAGTTATTGTGCTTTGCGAGATTGTAAATGTGCTGAATAAGGCTTTTACCCGGATCATCAGCTGGGTGAGCTTTGCCTGCAAAGATAATTTGAACTGGGCGATGAATATCTAACAGGATGCTTCGCAAGCGTTCTAAATCTCTAAAAATAAGGGTGGCTCGTTTATAGGTGGCAAATCGTCGTGCGAAACCAATTGTTAGCGCTTCAGGATCAAGCAGCGTGCCACTGGTCAGCACTTGAGTGGGATCGTTGCTCCCTTGAACCCAACGGGAGCGCACCTTTTCACGAAGGTAGCCCATCAGTTTTCGTTTTAACACCAAATGAACATTCCACAGCTCATCGTCGGGTACTTCCGCAATGCGTTGCCAAAGGGTCGGGTCATCACGGTTTTCGCGCCAGCCTGGGCCAAGATACTTGTCAAAAATGTAGTGCATCTCACCAGCCACCCATGTTGGTATATGGATGCCGTTGGTAATCGAACGAATCGGTATATCCGTTTCAGCGTGCTCTGGCCAGACGACCTGCCACATATTGCGGGATACTTGACCATGTAGCTTTGAAACACCATTTGCTTGGCCTGATAATTTTAGAGCAAGCACGGTCATATTAAACGCCATTCCCCAAGGTTCTTGATGGGCAGCAAGGGAAAGGAATTCTTCACGGCTTATGCCGAGCTTGTCCCAAAAACCGCTGAAATATTTATCCACGATATGATAGTTAAAGGCATCATGGCCGGCCGGAACGGGCGTGTGTGTTGTAAATATCGCCTGTTTGATGACGGCGTCTTTTGCTGAATGGAAATCTAATCCCTTTTCGACGTACTCACGAACAAGTTCAAGCGTTAAAAACGCAGAATGCCCTTCATTCATGTGCCAAGCTGAGGGGTTGATGTTGAGCGCGCGTAAAACGCGTACGCCGCCGATGCCCAGCATGATTTCTTGCCTGATACGCGTTTCGCTATCCCCTGAATAAAGCCGAGCAGATAATTCTCGGTCCCAAGGTTCGTTTTCATCAACGTCGGTATCTAGTAAGTAAAGTGGGTTGCGTCCAACTTGAACGTGCCACACTTTGACCTGCACCTGCCGATTATCAAGATTCACGCTAACGCGAAGCTCAGATCCATCCTCATTAAGGACAGGCAAAACGGGTGCTCGGCCCATATCAAGCTGTTGGTAAACGGCTTCTTGCCACCCGTGCGATGGGATGCGCTGCCGGAAGTAGCCCTGTGGATACATAAATCCAACACCAACAAAAGGAAGTCCGAGATCTGACGCTTCCTTTGCATGGTCGCCTGAAAGGATGCCTAATCCACCTGAATAAATAGGAAGCGAGCTGTGTAGCCCAAATTCAAATGAAAAGTAAGCGATAGTTTTGTCAGTTAATTCGGGATAGGTTTTGTGAAACCAGCTGTTCTCGCGCTTCATTTGTTCATCGAACAAAAGCATTACTTTATTGTAGCGGCGCATGAATTCGCCATCTTGAACGGCCGTTTCTAGCTTGCGTGGCTCAATTTCCTGCAGCATTTGTACGGGATTGTGCAAGGTTTGTCGCCAGAGGGGTAGATCGAGATTTCGGAACAGTACGCGGGCTTGAGGGCTCCAGCTCCACCAAAGATTATAGGCTAGTTCACCCAGCCGGTTAATTTTTTCGGGTAATTTCGAATCGAGAGGGGTCATATAAAATGATAGTCCTTATATTTTTCCGTTCACATTGTTCCCATAAGCGCAAATCACACGGTGTGTGCGATGTACTGGCCTTATCTTTGTGATTTACTTAGGAAAATGTCCGTAATATTAGGGATTGGGTTGTTAGCGCGCTCAACAGTGATGTTTACTGTTTCAGCAACACACCAAGAAAATTGTTCAGTTGTCATTAAATCTTGATTGATTTCTGGCGATGGATTTGTTGGATTGATGACATAGAGTTCATCGTTTTCAGCCACAAACTCAACCATATTGATATCATACTGAAATGCTTGCGTAATCTTCGTGGCCATCTCTTTTACCTTTCTACCAACACCTTTGTTGGTGGGGAGAATGTCAGGCAAATAACGGCCGTCTTTTAGCGAATATTGCAGGCACATCACCCGCTTTTGTCCAACAACAAAGCAGTGAATGTGGTTGTCAGACTCTATGATTTGTTGCAAAACCATGGTGCGAATGCCACTTTCATCATAGTTGCGCAAAAGATCATCCACATCGATGACTCTCCTGACATCTCGTCGACCACCATTTTTGATATCTTTCAAAATTGCCGGAACCCCAACATAATCAATAATATCGTTCCAAATCATAGGGTACTTAAGATTTCGGAAAGAGTCGGGGTTTGTGTCTACATCAATATCTTTATTGGGTAAGACGACGGTGCGTGGGGTTTTTAGACCAAGTTTCTGAATCAGTGCAATACCAAAAAACTTTTGATCAATTGCCTTTGTGAGTGGATCGTTAATCAAATAAGCGCCCTGAACGGCGGCATATTTAAGGTAGGCGCGATAGTAAGGAATATCGTGCGAAATTCGGTCAACGATGACCGAATAAGGAATCGGTTCGTCCATGTAGGTGGGGCCAATTTTCGCCATTTCACCAACGAACCCTTTTTGTTGATTAATGCCAGCCAAAAACGCGGCTGGCCATTCTTTTTCATCTCCGGTGATTAGACCAATCTTCTTTGAAGTTTCCTGACCCATGTCAGTGCCTCCATAATTTTTGTATAGGCGGTAAATTGGGAAGGTGGAACTTGCTAATACTACCTCAATTTTGTAGAGATGTGAACAAACTGTCGTATTTTGGCGCGATTTTATCCCACTGATACCTTTCGACACTTATAGATTCTTCATTTCGTCTTGGTTCACTGGTACTTACCTCTTGAATTGCCTCTTTTAGTCGTTGATAAAGCTCCTCGTCTGTGTGATAAAAAAATGAAGATTTCTCCTCATGAGTACCCAAAATTTCAGGGTAGCTGAGCCGGTTTGGCAAGATAGGTTTGGTGTGACAACCGATTGCCTCGACGATGCTTATGCCAAAAAATTCATGAAGAGCAGTTGATACGACGATGTCCGCCTGCCATAGTAGCCGTTCATATTGATCTTGTTCGGCAAATCCCATATGGATAATGCGATTTTTTAATTGCGCTGCGGCTTGTTCGAAGATTAATGGCCGTTTGCCAAACGCCTCACCACAAATCGCTGCCTCGAAATCAAGCCCTTCTTCTGCCAGTTTGAATAACGTTTCAAAAAACAAGTCTGGATTTTTATCATACTCCCAGCGCTGATTCCATAGGATTAAAGGTTGGCCT
>JBCCFD010000555.1:0-4343 GCA_039029915.1 Chloroflexota bacterium | reverse complement strand
TACCCAATCCATCACTCAAATTGGAATGTTGCAAAGATCGGTTTATGGTCAGAGGCGGCCGCATCTTCAAACCGTACACTTTGTGGGGCTAAGCTATCAGAAAACCAAATGTAATCAACTCGCTGATAGGCTAATGGATCTCCGTTGCTCTTGCCAAATCCCCAGCCGATCGCGCGGTGAACTTCATTCAAATGTTCATGCAGACGCTGGTAGGCTTGGGATGTTTCGGCAAAGTTACAGTCACAAAGAACAAGAATGGGTGCATCAATTTTTTGAAGCTCAATGATCAGTTCGGTGATTTCATTAGAGCGTATTGTGAACCGTTCGCGCAAGCGGGCTGGCAGGGATTGTCCTTCGAGATCGCCTAGCTGGTTAGGGGTTAGATGAAGCACAATCACGTGAAGCGGTTGACCTTCTACGTCTAAAACGGCATGCATGGACATGCGCCTTGGCATCAGCTCAAACGGCTTGGCTTCGATAAGGGGGTATTTGCTTAGGATGACCACATCGGTGAGGAAATTTGGCTGAGTAAAAAGGCGCGTATCATATTGATCTTTGAATTCTTCATCGAGGCGATTCGTATGCCTGAGGAGAATTTCTTGTAAGCCAACAATGTCCGCATCCGCTTGGCGAATGGCCTCGACCATATTATCTTCTTGGCCGTTGTTGAATTTGACATTGTAGGTCATGACAGAAAAGGAACGGCCGTTTCCCGCAAACGTCTCATTTGGGCCAAAGAGATGTCCCCAGCTCCACACAAAATTGATCAAAATAAGCCCGCCGAGTATAAAAGCCAAGACTCTCTTTTGAGACATGAACAAAACAACCGCTAGAATCAAAGCGGGGAAGGTGAGCAAAAATGGGTAGATCGTAAACAGACCGACCCACCAAATAATATCTCCCAAAGCAAGGCGCAAAAGGAGCCAGATTACCATGATTGCAATATAAAGTTGGCTAAACCTTTGCAGAATTCGCCAGTCTCGTTTTTTATTTTTGGATCGATTCATAGAGACGCAAGATTTTTCTAGAATTGGAATTGCAGAAGAAGTAGATCACCACCACGCTTGTTGACGACCGTAACGATAACCATAAGTGAGCGCCAGAATCACAAGAAAGACGGGCACTAAGAACCTGAGTGCAATAAAGCCACCGAATCGCCAAACTGAAAGTAAGAAAAACAAGCCAACCCCCCACCAGATCCAAGCAGGAATGTGCCAAGATGTATCGGAGGCAAGCTGCTGTTTCTGTGCTCTTCGGCAATCAGGGTGATGCCCTACGCGAATGAGGTTGCCATCTAACGCCCATTGGCAACCTCGCTCTCCCTGATAACAGCTCTTGGCGGGTTGGCCTGTCTCAAAATCAGTTCTTTTTAATATTTTAACGCCGCAAAACTGACAATCGTATCCACTATCTTCCCAATTTGTATTCGTATCAATCAAAAAACATTTCCTCAGAAATCCCAATCAGATCATAGGTGCTTTCTGGGGTGACATAGACAAAGCCTTCCACTTCCTTGGAGCTGCTTTGAAATTCCCAAGCCCCGATCTGTTCCCATTCGTTAAGTTCAAACCCTTTGATTCGAGCGGACATCTCCGCTTCACGCATTCGTTTCTCAATCTGCTTCATTTTTACCTCTTCCTCACCCTTACGGTACTCTTCTGAAGCATCAATGATGGCCCGAACGGCCGTTGATTCAATAAGCTGTTGGGGACAACCGTCTGGAAGCCCCTCAACTTTTTCGATTAAAATTCTTAAAACGTCAGCCAGCTCTTCGCGCGTTTCTTTATGATACCGGCGCACAAGAGAGCCCTCTTCTAGCATAGCGCTTAAAAAAGTGAGCGATGTTTTGAGTTTGTCGTATTGGTTGTGTGATTGCTTTGACATAAATTGAAACTCCTTATGCCCCTCATCTTGAAATCAATATCGCGGAAAATCTTCAGTAGATTTTGACCTAGTGTTTTGGCCACCTCGATTAAGTGAATAACACTCATAAAAAAGGTTGGTGAAACCTCTGGTCCTACCCAATTCAATTTGTCAATTGATGGGGTACAGAACACTGGATATGATACTCGATATTTATTTGAAAATGAGACCTCCGTTACAAATTACTTATAGGTGACGAAATTGAGATTTCAGCATGTCTCGCTCAACCGATTTTTTAGCGAACTGTTTTTCCAATTCTAATGCAGTTTCTTTCATTAAATCGCGGCCTTCACGCAAAGCTAATTTTACTTCTAAGGCAAATTCAACCAGTGGTCTATGGTGAAAGTTTTTAATGTCCTGCTGTGTTTGTCGCAGCTTTTTCCGGGACCATTTGATTTCATTTTCAAGTGCTTCAATGATGGTTTTTTCGGTATTGCTGTCTAGCTTTTGTAAGAGCTTATCGTTTGTTTCTGAGCCTAGTTCTTCGGAAAATGCCATCAGTTCAATGACGCTTCCGGCTTCGTAGGCATCATTGATGGCAGCCATCTTTTCATTCCGCTTGACGCGTTCAATTTCATCTGACGCCAAATCGGGATGATAGTGGCGGGCCAGCTGACGGTAAAGTTTTTTGATTTGGGATTCTTCGATGGGTTTGGTTAACGGCCGTTTACTAAAATCCTCATCCTCTGGTACATGTCGCCATTTCTCTTTGAACTGCTCATCAGCTGGTCGATACCCATTGCCATATCGTTGCTCATTACGCATCTCCTTGATGCGCTTAAGGTAAGCATCAACTTCTCGCTCGATTAGCAGTAGCTTTTCTAGAAGATGCCCCACTTTTTCTTCATACATGGTCTCAAAGGCGCGAAAGTCGTCCATCAGCTCATCATGCTTGGCTTCCGCTTTGTCCAATTCAAGCCGAATTTGCTTCAAAATGGCGCGCAGCGTTGATATTCTCTCAAAGGATGAACTGTCCATGCTTTGATTATAGACAGGTTTCTTAACTTTTGGGAAAAGGCTGGGTTGGAGATGAGTGAAAAGTAAAAAGTGGCAAGTCTAACGATACCTTTTACTTTTCACTCTTTACTTGGTAACTACTCTTTAGACATAAGTGGTAAATAGGTGGTAAACAGCTGGTCGAAAACAAAAAGCCGGTAGTTGACTGATTGGGTGGTGCTGATGCTGTTGGAAACGGCCGTTATGGTCACTCCACCTGAATATTGGCCTGCCGTTTGAACGGCCGAATCGATATTAACCGTCACTGTATTGGTTTCACTAGGCGTTAACAAGCCGGTCGCTGGCGATTGCAGCGTCAGCGTTAAATCAGTCCCTATATCAATCCCAATGGTGTAAGACAAATTGGCGTCGCCGCTGTTGGTGAGCTGAATGGCCATCGAGCTGGTATACGGCTGTTGGCCGGTCGTGATTACATCTGTCCATTGAACGGGTGAAACTGTCAATTCTCCAACGGGCACCGAAACCACTTTTGGCATTTCACTGAGGGCGGTTTCGGCCGGGCGTCCCTGTACGCCATAGAATCGCATTTGTTCACACTGATCTGTGATCCATGGTGCCGTATTGAAATTTAGATTAAAGATAAACATCGCTTCCATCCAGGGATAGTTGCTGGTGGCATAGTCAAACGAACCAACTAAGTTGTCCGCCTGCTGTTGCTCGGACACAATTTGCCAAGCGCGTCCTGACCAGCCCGGATCGTCTAGACATGAAGCTGGGGGTTCGGTAATCCAGCCGCATTCCGTGACCCACACCTTTCTATCACTCAGGCCGTTTGCCTGCATGACTTCGTAAAATTTTTCGACACCTCGGAAGCAAAAGCCATTGGCGCAGTTTTGAGTGGCATCACCAGACGACACGTCAGGGGCAGCGTCAAAGTCGGCACTGTAGCCGTAGGGGTGGTAGCCAATGGCGTCAGTGCAGTTGCCGCCTCCTGCCGCTACAAACTCGATTAAATATTCACGTTCGTCCTGAAATAACCCATTGTGTCCGGGATGTCCATTCCAGTTGCCGGCGACTCGTCCCGTGGGGGCTAATCCGGCAGAAACAACGATAGCGGTTGGGTCAGCCGCTTTGATTTTCGAGTAAACGGCGCACAAAAGGGTGACGTAATCATCGGCATCTGGGGGAACATTGGTTGAACCATATCCCCAGCCGTACGTGGCGTCTAGATTGACTTCATTACCAATTTCGTAGGCGTCGATGTAAGCGCCATTATTGATGGCAATTGATTCGATGTTATTGGCAAAGCTGGTTACATCACTGAGATGACTGGCATTGGCATCGAGCCGCAAAAGCACATTGACGGGCTGCTGGGTGCTGGGTGTGTCAAATACTTTCATCCAGTTAAAGCCCATAGCCTGAAGACGGTCTGTATCCCACTCGGCCACATTAAAGCCGTAGCC
>JBCCFD010000554.1:0-4348 GCA_039029915.1 Chloroflexota bacterium | reverse complement strand
TCGCAATGTATTGAAAGAGTAAATCTGGCATTCCCCCTTGGAAAGGAACAACGATGCGGCGCTGGGCTGCATCCCCTAAAGTTGAGATACTGGGATCATTCGTGACGCCAAATAAAGCGTTCCAAGAAGAGATATCGAGTAGTTGAATATCAAAGCCTCGATTATAAAAAATAGCAGCGCTATTAGATGGCATTGTGATGAAGTCAGCGCTTTCGTCTGCGATAAATACGGCTAGCTGATCGGGATTTTCAAAAACAATTAGCTCAACTTCTTCAGCAACTTCTGCCAGCTTGTTGTTGACAACAAGATAGGCGAGGGGGATAGACATTGGGCCTGGTGGGCCTACCAGGACAAGCTTGTCAAGCTTGTCGGTTGATGCTGTAGATGTTTGTTGGCTACAGGCATGCGTTACTAGCCCTATCAAAACGATAAGGATGATCAAAACTATTCTTTTGGTATTCATCTTTACTCCAATGATTTAGGTGTTGATGAGGGGGTTAAAAGTTGTTTTCGATCAAACTGTTGGCATGCTTTAGGAATTCTTCAATGATTTGCAACTCGGCTGTATTAAGACTGTCGAGAAAATCAAATAATGGCCGATCTATTTCTTGATGATAGGCATCATGTAAACGATAGGCCTTTGCACCTTTGGCAGTTAGAAAAAGACGAAGGCGTCTTTTATCTTGAGCATCTTCTTCTTTTCTTAAAAACCCGCGAGTTTCTAGCTTCAAAGCTGTTTTTGAAATAACAGCGCGTGTTACATTAAAACTGCGTGCAACCTCTGATGTGAATATGCCTGGTTGGTCACCCACCATTTTTAGTAAATGAATCTCGCCCCGATAAAAGGTCATCTCTTCTGATCCAAAATTCATCACATTGTTTTTACCGTTGGCAATTCGCTCGGTCATTTGGATAAAGTCATTTCTAACTGACGTTTTTAGATCGCTCATTTTAAAGTTCCTTTCATACTGGTTTGATCGATATTCCTCATTCCAGTGCCATTATCGTATGCTAGGCATACAATAATGCGTGCCAAGCATACAATAGTTAAATTTGTATGTCAAGCATACATTTATTCGTGGCTACTTGGCTCAATCCGAGGATGGGGAATTTCAGCTTGAATAAGAAGACCACCTTGAGGTTTGTTCTGGATGTTTAAACGGCCGTTCATCAATGCCACCCGTTCACTAATTCCAAGTAGGCCATAATGCTGATTTTGTCCTAGCTGGGCTAAATCAAACGGCTCTTCCAGACCCATGCCATCATCTTCGATGGTTATCAGCAGCATGCGGGGGGAGGTTGATTGAACTGAAACCGTTGCTTTCGTTGCCTCAGCATGTTTCCAAATATTATTTAACCCTTCTTGAACAATTCGGAAGATAGACAGCTCTAAAGCCTCAGGTAGGCGGCCTAGCGATTCACTCATTTGTAGCCTAATTTCAATCCCTGTTCGCTCGCTCCAATTGCGGGAATGGGATTGGATGGCTGCATCGAGGCCAAAACTGTCGATGGTAGGGGGACGCAAATCGCCACAAATCCGCCTTAAATCTTCCACCATATGGCGAATGTCTTGCTGAACCTCTTTCGTGTCAGATTCAAGAGGGGGTAAATCGTGCGCTTTCTCTATGATATCTTCAAGCTGATAGTTCAAACTCAACAGGTCTTGAATCATCTGGTCGTGAAGCTCTCTGGCTAAATGCTTTCGCTCTTCTTCACGCTCGGTTAGCAACCGCCGTTGGGCATCTTGTAACGCCAGATTTGCGCTGTCTAACGCCTGCACTTGCTTCGCTAGCTGATTGACTAATTGACGATTCAATGAATCTTGAGCGGCTAAATCTTTTTCTAGGAGCATTTGATTGTGGTGCAGCGTTTCAGCCTGCTTTCGCGCCCGATAGTAACTATCAAATGCCCAAATAACGGGCGTTCGCTGCTGACGATTTCCCGTGCCGCCAATTAAGGCCGTGACGATTTCTAGCCGATCTGTTTCATCGGTGCGGACATTGGCGACAACCTTCCCCTCGCGCAACACCATAATTCGGTCAGAAACTGCAAAGAGATGGTCAAGGTTTTTGCTGCTGAAAAGAACGGCCGTATTCATCACCTGCCAGTTTTGAATAAGCTCTAATAATTTTTCTTGGTAAGGTAAATTTAAAACCGCATCCACATCATCAAGCACCACAGCCTTCGGCTCTCTAGCCAAAATTTGGGCCAGTGCAATCAGCTGCCTTTGCTGTTCTGATAAGTTCATCACCTGTTCGTGTAGAGACGGAGGTTGAAAATCTAGACTATCTAATATTTCTCTAGCTCGAAATGCCATTTTTGATTGATTGGGTATTCGTATAACACGTCCTAAGAGTGGATAACAAATCTCATTTCCTAAAAAGATGTTGCTGATTACATCTAGGAAATCAGCTAAAATTGGGTCCTGATACCCAATAGAAAGGGCATGATTCTCTGGAATCCATGGATAGGACAAACGCTGACCATTAATTTTTATAAGCCCTTCATCAGGCGGTAACGTGCCAGATAAGATTTGAATTAAGGCTGATTTGGCTGTCCCCGTTCGATCTGCAAGGCCAACGACCTCCCCCGGAAATAATTGAAGATCAAAATTCTGAAGAGCGTTCCGTTTGCCTAGCGTTTTAAAAAGCCCACGAATTTCTAGGAATGGATTTGCTTGCTTATTCATGCCATTAAATCTTCGAGGATCTGATTTAAAGTTGCTACATCTAAATCTTTTTTATCAAGGAATGCTGTGGCACCAGCTTCGATACCTCGCCGATGAAACTCCCTGTCTGGGTAGGCGCTCATTAAAATAACGCGAATTGCAGCATGAATGCTTTTGAGCTTGCGAGTACAGCGAATACCGTCCTCATCACCTAGTACAACATCAACAAATGCAATTTGTGGGGTCACCTGAGAAACGAGGTTGGCCCCTTCTTTGATGTTGCTTGCTTCATAAATCATCACATTGGGATACGCTTTGCCGACCATTCTACGTAACTGCTGGCGATATCGTCTGCTATCGTCGATAAGAATAATAATGACCGGCTTGCTGGTTGCGGGGCGCTGGACTACTGGTGGAGAAACGGCCGTTTTTCCAGTAGCAGCCAAAAGTTCTGGATGATTCTGAGCATAGGTTGCAGCCTCAAGCCGACTCTGTACATCAAGCTGCCGATAAAGACGGGTCAAATGATTTTCAATCGTCTTAATACTGAGCTGCAGTCGATTGGCGATTGCCCGATTGTCAAGTCCTTTGGCTAATAATCGCAGTAAATCTCTTTGACGTTCCGAGAGAGATACCTTGTGCGTCGGATTTGCTGTGACCCGTGGTTTGAGCAGCTTGTCTAAGAGTGAGCTAGAAATCCAGCGTTCACCGTTTAATACTCGCTGAATTGCCAGCCTTAAATCACTTAATGGCTGATCTTTTAAATGGTACCCATTCACCCCTGCGCTCAATAAGCCTTGCACATAGACATCATCGTCATAGGCACTGACTACTAAAATCCGCATCTCGGGATAAAGAGCTCGAATCTGCTGGATAGCCTTTATTGGTTCAAAGTCGGGCATCGTAACATCGAGTAGCAAGCAATCGGGTTGAAGTTTTTCCAGCTGCTCCATCAGGGAACGGCCGTCGCCAACTTCTCCGACAACCTCAATTTCAGGCATTGACGATATGGCGTTTACGATGCCAGCCCTGACCAAAGCGTGGTCATCAGCCAGTAATAGTTGGGCACTTTTCATAAGTCCATTATGCCAATATTGTTAAAACTCGCCTAATTTTAGCCCCCTTCTTAGGGGATTTCCCCTAAGGAAAAGGGGGAAACTCTATAGGTGATAAAGGGAAATTAGGGTGCCTTACTGTTTGATTACTTGGTATCAATGTATAGGAAGTATATTCAATTTTTTGTGCATTTTGATATTGATTTCAAAAGCGCACCCTTATTAGGAGGATTAAATGAAACGATACAAGTGGCTTATTTTAGCATTAACTTTTGCTATGTTCTTTGCGGCATGCGGCGGTGGAGCAACCGAAGAACCCGCTGAAGAGCCAGTCGAAGACACCACTTCCGAAGATACATCAACAGAAGATGAAGATATGGAAGAGGACATGGAAGAAGAAATGGAAGAAGAAATGATGGAAGAAGGTGATGGCAGCATTTGGGTCCTGCTACCAGACTCTGCCTCATCAGCTCGTTGGGAAACAGACGACCGCCGTTTCTTTGAAGAAGCGTTTGACGCTGCTGGTGTTGAATACAACATCGTCAACGCCGAAGGGGACGCTCAAACCCAACAAGCGCAAGCTGAACAAGCGATTACGGCCGGTGCTAAAGTGATCTTGATTGTG
>JBCCFD010000553.1:0-4375 GCA_039029915.1 Chloroflexota bacterium | reverse complement strand
GTTCCACTAAATCCATTATTACATGCTTCATCTTCCCTCTCATGACTTTCCAAAATCAACCTATGCGTCGTCCCGATAACGGTAGAGTTAGCTTGAGGAAAAACGGCCGTTACTCAAAAAACTTGACTATTTGCTAACGTACTCACTATACTCTTAGTATTACTCTTGCATTGTGGACAATATATTATGTATGTAACCACAAAGGGCCAGGTAACCAGACCATAAGAAATTTGCAAACGACTCAATATCTAACCTATGACGGTGATAGATTTTTTTGTGGATGAAGTTGAGCGCTTATTTAAAAAAGGCGAAGATCGACGACCCAGAACTCAACTATCAAAGCTCCGCAGGATCGCCGCATTCGAAATCTCGACAGATAAAATTATGGCGCTAGCGAGGTCAGATGAACAAGCGGGTTTTTGGTTGAATTAAATATCATCTTGAATATTTTTCTGGATGCTCCCATTTGGGCAGATTGGTTTGGAATCGCATTGATGTTCCTGAGTGTTCTAAACACTTTTATATCAGTCAAATTATTGATACGACATTTAGATTGAATATTGAGGGGTATAGTTCGATGATTGAAATTCGCAAGCATGGTAATGTACTAAAAACCGATGAGAATGGCTATCTTATCTCTGATGCTAGTCTTGAAAAAATTATCCCGCCGTGGGATATGGCGGTGAGCTTTATCAAAGATGCCTACATCAAACATTTGGGTCAACAACTCCACAGCGTATATATTCGCGGGTCAGTCGCACGTGGGTTGGCTGTGGAAGGGTTATCAGATCTTGATTCGTTAGCTTTCCTCCATGGTTTCCCACCACAAGAGCGAGAAAATTTAGATTGGGCAAATCAAGTTAGTAAGCAATACTTGGAACGCTTCCCATTTTCGGATCGTCCGGAAATGCAAATTAAATGGATTGGCCCGCTTCTCGATAATCTTGAAGATAAAGGAATATCTCTTAAATTAGAATATGTTTGTGTTCATGGAAAGGATATCATTCCCCAAATTCCGCCCGTTAAAATAAAAGCGCTTGTCAAGAATTCAGCATTCGGTAGCGATTATATCTCAAGAATTGTGCAACAAGTTCATGATAAAGTTGAGGGAGATGTCGAAGCTGAGCAGATCACAAGTAAATGCCGGTGGATTTGCAAACGATTCCTACGAGCCGGGTTAAGTCTAGTGATGTCGCGGGCTAATGTTTTTACTCGTGACCTATATTATTGTTACGAATTATTTTCCAAATTTTATCCACAGCAGGAGCCTGCGATGCTAAAAGCATTGCAACTCGCGCTCAATCCAACCGATAATGTTAATGAACTGATTCCCTTTATTGACGAATTTGGGGAATTTCTTGCGCTGGAAGCAGATGCTATTTTTGGTTTGTGACAGCAGATGGGCAAAGAACGTTTATATACTCAAAATCCCTCATTTTCGAGATATAAGATTTGATTTATCGAGGCTCATTATACAACGAGTTAGGTTAATATATAGGTGGGTGCTAAATGAACAATAACTCTCTGCAAGACAGATTCGAAGATGTTTCAAGTCGTTGGTCAAATCTGCTCATAGAAAACGCCTTCGCACGACATCATCGTTTGTTCCACATGATTAAAAGTGGGGGCGGTTCATCACCTACACCGATCCTCGATGATGCCCTACCTGGCATGTTGCTTCTCCGAGTTGTCTCTATGTTCGATGATATCTTAGAACAACACATCAATGATGCCGAACTTATTTTTCCAAGGGATCTTCGTTCTAACTTGCACGGACGAATTGAACTATTGGGTATATCAAATTTAGTCTCCAATGCTGAACAGCTTCACGAGGTTCGAGTTAAACGAAATCAAGTAGCTCATGACTCGTCCTTTCGTATTGTGTGGAATGAATATGATTATTCGGTTGCATGTATTCACGCGGCTTTATCCCAACTTGACCTAGTTCCAGATCATCAACTGCAACTTTCATGCAAAAGCGAAAGATCTGCACTCACGGGCGTTCCAGATGCTCCAAAGGTGCTTGGTGAATTCACTTATAGTGTTTCAGTATTTGATGGAGAAAATCTCTGTGCGAAATACGAATGGAAAGAAAGACTGATGAATGACTAATCCAATCAACTTTTGCAGCGAAACGCCGAGTAAGCGTATGTAGCCGGATCGCTCCAAGCGTTGCGCGCTTTCCGCGGCTTTCTAATGAATGGCGTAAAACTCAATAACAATCCGCCAAGCACAAACACTATTCCGAAACGCCCTCAAGTACATTGTTATACACCTCGCCTTTCACCTCATGGCTTTCCAAAACCGCCCCATAGGTTGTGCCGATGGCGGCGGAGTCAACTTGAGCATAAACGGCCGTTCCTGCCGCCAAAGGCAAGTCCAGCCGACTTAAACTCTCCATAAAGTATTCATCATCAAGGGTTAACGTCAACGTTTGGTTGGGATAAAGCGGTAACAAATTGCCGTGAACCAGCCAAATCGCCCCAGCGCTGTTTTGGGTATCGATTGTTTGATTAACGGCCGTTGGCGGCACCTCAGGATCAATGTACACATCAATCCAGAATGGCTCAGTTACCGTAGCGTTGCCAATGTTTTTAACCACTATCTCAATCTCATCCCCAGACACAGTCAGAGAGTCAACAATCAGATCAGGCGCCACGGTGTATTCAAGCACACCTAGCGCAAAGAAGGCGTAGGCAGGGTCATCTTCATAAATCGTCCCTGTGGCTTGGCTATCGATTATGACCGCCCACATGGGGTTGCTCAACTGCACCGTAAAGTCGCGATGGCCAGTGTGGTCATCATCTCCGGCAATAGGAATGGCGATCGTTTGGCTCACCACGCCCGGTGGGAAAGCGATCGTATTGTTTACGGCCGTATAGTCAGTCGGAGAGGTTGCTGTGCCAGCCACTGTTTCATAATCGGCCGTGACCGTGTATGCTGAGGGGGCGGTCAAATGGACGGTAAAACTAATAAATTGTCCACTGTCCGATTCGATGATGCTATTGTCCAAAATGTAGAGATTGACCGGTTCGTCATCATCAACTATTTGCACGTTGGCGGTTTTGTTAAGTCCTAGTTCTGCGTTGCTTGGATTGCTCAGAGTGACAGTGAACGTTTCAGTTGGCTCATCGAGATTATCAGCCAGGATGGGCACGGTAAAGGTGGCACTGGTTGTTAAGGCCGGGAAGGTAATGGTTTCAGACACGACCGTATAATCCATGCCTACCTCTGCAGTAACATCAGCAGAGCGAACATCAACTATAATCAGATTGCTGGATGGGTTAGAGAGGCTCAGGGTGAGCGTCACGGCCGTTCCTGCCTCCGCTACGTCAAGGATTGTATTAGCAAAATTGATGCTTGGGGTACCGTCATCATCAATCACCGAGACCGTCACATCATCAACTGCCATCCCATCATACAGTGGGTCATTACTGCTGATATCGCTGGTTTCGACCAAGCACGTTTGATCACCGTCATCGATGTTTTCATCAACGGCCGTTACCGTCGCCGTCACCCCTATTTCCCAGTTTGAGCTATTGAGTACCACTTGGGCTGGACTAACCGTACACTCCGACAAATCATTTGACGTCAGGTCAATGGAGACCATGTCAGTGGGCCGGGAGGTCAAGCTGAGCAAAATTGTTTCACTCATGATGCCCGTTTCGGTGAGGGTGATGTTAGTGGGTTGCACAACGATGCCAGGCAGGGCAAAGGTGGCGGTCACTTCCTGCATGGCGTTCATCGTCACAACGCAATCGTTGGCACCGCTGCACGCCCCTGCCCAGCCGTTGAAGCTGGTGCCAAGGTCAGGAACGGCCGTTAAGGTCACGACCGAACTTGGTGCAAAAGTCTCCATACAGTCCGTACCACAGGTGAGGCTAGACGAACTGTTTACCGTGCCGCTGCCGGAGCCATCTTTGAAGACGGACAGCACATACCCCGTTAGCGTCACATTGAGGGTGTCGGTGAACGGGTTGTTGAGGGTGTCGGTGAGAACGGCCGTTATTTCATAGCTTCCCGGACCGCTGGGGAACCACGGCATCGCCCAGGTCGAATCGGTCACCACACCACCCATTGTCAGTTCATTGACGTGAACGCCATCGACAAAAATAGTCACTGAGTCAATACCGTCCGGCGTATACGCGCCACCTGTGATCGTGACGGGCAGCGTGGTTGAAATGACGCTGTTTTGCACAGGATCATCAATCACAATCGTGCCCACGTCTGCCTGAGCCAGCTCGCTAACGGGTTCTGTGGTGCAGTTGCCGCAAAAGTCGCTGGCGGGGGCTTATAACCCCCCCGTTACTAAGCCAACAACACGACAGGTAGCCGTTGTTTCATAAACCTGTCCATTGAGCGGAGGCTCCGCTGC
>JBCCFD010000552.1:0-4397 GCA_039029915.1 Chloroflexota bacterium | reverse complement strand
TTTACTTAAGCGGTTAAGTGAAACGAAGTTCCTGCTTAGAATAAAACGACGGCTAAAAACTTCGTTTCCTCGAGGTTCCGAAGCGTTTATCTAACAGGGTTTTCAAATTAGAAACTTCGGAACACTTAAGTGCAAACAAACAAGGACAAAGAACGAAATAAGAAGGAATCTTTATGACAGTTGAAGGGAAGAGAATTATTGTCACAGGCTGTGCATCAGGGATTGGTGCCAAAACGGCAAAATTGCTAACGGAACGAGGTGCGACTGTCATTGCGCTTGATCGCAATCCGGTGACAGAGAATTGTGAGCAGTTTATCCAAATTGACCTAGCAGACGAGGCTTCAATTGCGGCGGCGGTTGAACAAATTGACGGTAGGGCTGACGCACTTTGTAATATTGCGGGCGTGCCCCCAACCCTGCCCCCTATTCCGGTCATCCAAGTAAACTTTGTGGGTCTGCGTCTGTTTACTGAGCATTGCATTCCCAAACTGAATGATGGTGCTTCAATCGTCAATGTTTCATCACTGGCGGGGATAAATTGGCAAGCGTCTATGGAAAGAAGCAAAGCGCTGTTTGATGTACGCACCATGGCTGATGTACCAGCCTTTATTGAGGCCCAGGGCATCAGCGAAGAAGATTGCTATGAATTTAGCAAGGAAGCGTTAACCGTTTGGACCATGCAATGTTGGAACCGCTGGCAAGATCGAGGCATTCGCGTCAATGCCGTTAGCCCCAGCGCCACAAAGACACCCATCCTAGATGATTTTATGGAAACGGTAGCGGCTCGGCTTAAAGCAAAGTCTAAGCCAATTGAAGGCTTGCCGGGGCCAGGTGCCCCTGAAGACATTGCGCCGATCATTGCCTTTTTATGTGGCGATGATTCTCGCTGGCTAAACGGTGCCAACTTAATTGCTGACGGTGGTCTGTTTGCGGCTAGAGTCGGGCAACGTTTCGGGTTTTAGGAAAACGGAAGGGGTTATGACCGACAAGTATTTTGATGTCATCATTGTTGGAGCAGGGATTTCTGGCATTGGAACGGCCGTTCATCTGCAGGAACAATGCCCAGACAAAAGCTATGCCATCTTAGAAGGGCGATCGTGCCTTGGTGGCACCTGGGACCTGTTTCGCTATCCCGGTATTCGCTCGGATAGCAATATGCTCACGATGGCGTACCGCTTTAAACCGTGGCGAGGGACAAACACCACGGCTGACGGGGCATCAATTTTGAACTACCTGCGGGAAACGGCCGTTGAATACAACATCAACCAGCACATCCGCTACAACCAGCACGTTACCCAAGCCAGTTGGTCATCAACTCTTAAAAGCTGGACAATTCAAACGAAGGCTGGTGAATACTTTACCTGTAGCTTTCTCTTACTTTGCTCCGGTTACTACAGCTACGAGGCTGGATATACACCTGACTTTAAAGGGCGAGCCCAGTTCCAAGGCACCATTATCCATCCACAAAAGTGGCCAAAGGGGTTCGATTATGCAGATAAAAAGATAGTGGTGGTTGGATCCGGCGCAACGGCCGTTACCCTCATTCCCGAGCTGGCCAAAAAAGCCCAACACGTCACTATGCTGCAACGTTCCGCCACCTATATGAGCCCACTCCCATCCGAAGATGCATTGGGGAAGTTTGTACGAAAATATCTGCCCGAAAAATTAGCCTATGCGCTTCTACGCCAGCGCAGCATCTTTTTTGGACAATTCTTTTACCGCCAAACCCGCAAAAATCCTGAGAAAGTTAAAGAGCGGATGCTCAGTATGGTGCGAGAAGAGTTGCCACCAGACTATGACATCGATACTCACTTCACCCCAACCTACAACCCTTGGGATCAGCGCGTCTGCTTAGTACCAGACGGTGACTTATTTCAAGCCATTCGTGATGGAACAGCCTCAGTTGTCACCAGCCACATCGACCAGTTCATTGAAAATGGCATTTTACTTAAATCCGGTGAGGAATTGGAAGCAGACGTTATCATTACGGCAACGGGACTAAAATTAGAGGTCATGGGTGGAATCAAATTTATTGTTGACAACGAACCCATTGATTTTGCAAAAACCATCTCTTACAAAGGATTGATGTTTTCGACAATCCCCAATCTTGTTTACACATTTGGGTATATCAATGCTTCATGGACGCTAGGAGCTGATCTAACGGCCGAATTTATCTGCAACCTTATTAACCATATGGCGCAAACTGGCACCAAACAGTGTACGCCTACCTATCCAGAGTCCGCACCTGAGGCCGTCGAGCCGTGGATCCAAAATTTTTCCTCAGGTTATATGCAGCGCAGCTTACACCTTCTGCCCAAACAAACCACAACCGCACCTTGGATAAACACGCAAGATTATGATCAGGATAAAAAAATGATCGGCCGTGCCCCAATTGAAAATCAGGCCCTTATATTTACATAATATCAGACTTGGCGACTAAAGTTCTTCAGCTAATTGAATATTGTTGCCACAAGTGTCATCAAGTACAACAAGCTTAACATTCCCCATTACTGTCGGTTCTACTGAAAACTCAACCCCTAAGCTTTTAAGTCGTTCATACTCTCCATCAACATTATCAACCGCGAAGGTGGTGTATGGAATACCCGCCTCTTTACATGCTTTTTGGAACGTTTGAGCCGGTTCAAAAGCCATTGGCTCTAGTAATAGCTCCACCCCATTTTGCTCCATTGGCGAAACAACAGTCAACCATTTATGCTCACCAATAGGAACCTCTGTTTTTTTCACAAACCCTAAAATATCTGTATAAAATTTTAAAGCTTTGTCTTGATCATCAACCATCACACTTGTGACATTTATTCTTATCATTTTGAGACATCCTTTCCTGTAAGTTATTCGGTCGATGAGTATAGATTATCAAAGTAGGCTGTACAATTCTTATCCTAGATTGTTGTAATTTAAATTTTGGTATGCTTTTGGCGAATATCCCGTGCCACATTTAAAAGCTTTTGAAAAGGTAGGCAAGCTTTGATATCCCACATCGTGGCAAACCTGGGTTACGGAAATCCCTTTTTTTAGAAGCTTTTTTGCTTCTGATATGCGTAAATCTTTTAGATATTGCCTAGGTGTAACACCATATACCTGTTTAAAAACCTTGATGTAATAGAACCGAGACATAAATGCAGCAGCAGCTATTTTTTCTAATTCTATTTTTTCCGAATAGTATTGCTTCATAAAGGCTTTGGATTGTCGAATTTGGGCGTAGCGATATTCAGGAAGCGGAAGCGTTTGGAACAACCTTTCCAGTTCTCGTTGGTAGAATGTTTTGGGGTTCTCAGACATTTATTTTCTAGTAAGAATGTGATGATTTACTATGTAACCAAGGGTTAGGCATCAACATTTTAGTCAGAAGGGGGCAATTCCTCCATCAATTTACGCGCGTTCATTACCCCAGGCAGCGTATTTTGCCGAATTCGATTAATTAGTTCTTGATGCTCAGGAGAACGCCCAGCCCCTTCTTTAATTGCGGCTGAACTAGGGCTTAGTCGGCAAGTGGCTGTCCATTTATTCATCTCTTTATTTTGCGACCAAAGAAATGAATTCATAATATTGCCGATGGTAGAAGCAATCCATTCTTCGGGTGTGTCAGCTAATTCAACTGGTGGGCACAAATCATTTTTTTCTTTTTCACTTTCAAAATTAGCTTCCACATACGCAATAACAGCCGCGCTATAGGTAACGAGCGGTGCAAAAACGGCTTGGAGCGTGATGATATCACCATTAAAGACCGGTTTTACCGATTCACCGACAAACACCACGGCCCTTGCGGTACAGTCAATGTAAATGGTACTAGGAGGAGAGGTCACAGTTTCCCCCGATTGCATGACCATTCTATCGGCCTCTAATCGGGCAACCCGTTGTCCACGAATGATGTCATTGATACGCTGCAGTTGTTTAACTTCCCCTTCTGAAATCGTGGCATAGTGAAACATCGTTGGCCAAACTGATGCATCAATTCTTAGCATCGTGCCAGCTTTTTCCATTCGCTCAAACAAATCTTGAACTGAGGTCGCATTGCGCATCGCTTCGATGTTGTCAGCAAATCCACCGGTTGATTTTTCAAAAAAGGCAGCTCCGGGCTGAGTTGAGGCACGATTAATCAACCATGAGTCTCTTGGACAAATCCAACTAATATCCTTCGGATTGGCTCCATTATCAAGTAGCCAAACGATTGAATCCATAGCCGTCTTGCCACCACCTAAAATTGTAAAATGATTATATTGAGCCGCTAGGCGAGGTAAGTCATTAGGGGGAACACAGGTAACACTCTCACCTACATCAAATTTACGTTGATGCATTGAAGGGACTGTCGTGTTATAAAACGTACCATCGACGGTCTTTTTGCCTACTGTTACTGAATATTTTTCGTCCGAAAGCAG
>JBCCFD010000551.1:0-4425 GCA_039029915.1 Chloroflexota bacterium | reverse complement strand
ATTATTACGGTTGGTGCCCCCTGCAACCCTGAACATGTCGCTCATCTGTTTGCCAGTGCTGAAGATGAAATTTTAGAGAAAGGGGAAGCAAAGGTTATTTTAGCAGGACGGCCGTTTTGCATTAAAAAGCAGTTTATTGATGATTTAGAAGATCAGCGCATGACGGAAACGATTCGCGAATTAAAACGGCCGTTGCTTGTCCTACACTCTCCGATTGATAACACGGTTGGTATCAATAATGCAGCCCACATCTTCACATCAGCTCGTCATCCTAAAAGTTTTATTAGTTTAGACGACGCGGATCATCTTCTCACGAGAAAGAAAGACGCGCTTTACGTTGGCAAACTCATTGCCACCTGGAGTTCATATTATTTAAGTTCATGAGTCTTGGTTGCCAACGGGGACCATCCGTGTTAAAAATCGTCCGTTTTGGTGATTGTGTTAGATGAATTTCACATTTCTTTTTTAAGATACTGTGGATTTTCATATCAATAAGAAAAAAGTTGGCAGGGGGAGATCAGGAGAAAAAAGGCAGCTATGCAAGAAATAATTGAATGTGTCCCTAACTTTAGTGACGGCCGTAACCCCGAGGTCTACACAGCTATTGCAGACGCGATTCAAAGCGTGCCGGAAGTACAGCTCCTTGACGTCAGCGCCGACCCTCTCCACAATCGAACCGTCATCACCTTTGTAGGTTCTCCTTCAGGGGTTGAAGAAGCAGCCTATCAAGCCATCAAAACAGCCGCTAAGCTCATAAACCTCGATAATCATCAAGGCGAGCATCCCCGTATCGGTGCCACCGACGTTTTCCCCTTTATCCCAATTCGCGGTGTGACCCGCCGCGATTGCGTCCAACTGGCCCATAGAGTCGGCAAGCGGGTTGGTGACGAGCTGGGCGTTGCCGTTTACATGTACGGCTTCGCTGCCACCACAAAGAAGAACAACAAAATCAATGACATCCGCTCTGGGGAATATGAACAGTGGAAACAAGAAGTCGGCAAAAAAGAGAGCCGCAATCCTGATTATGGACCTGCACAACCGGCTACCTGGGGAGCAACAGCGATTGGCGTACGGCCGTTTCTAATCGCCTACAATGTTTACCTCAACACCGAAGATGTCGAAATTGCCAGACAAATTGCCCGAAACATCCGCGAAATGAGCGGTGGCCTGCGTCACGTACAGGCCAAAGGGTTTTTGGTTGACGGCCAGGCCCAAATTAACATGAACATTCTGAACTTTGAGCATACGCCGCTTTATCGTGTTCAAGAGCTTATTCGGAGTGAAGCAAATTACTTTGGCTTAAAAATTACGCGGGGTGAAATTGTTGGACTGACTCCACAAAAGGCCCTGATGGATTCAGCCAAATGGTATCATCAAATTCACGACATGCGGGATGAACAGGTGCTTGAATATCGACTCCGAGATTGGACCGGCATTCAAATTGGTGATTTTACACCTGACCGCTTTTTAGAAGCGACTGCAGCCAATACACCAACCCCTGGCGGTGGTTCTGCAGCGGCACTCGTAGGCGCTCTGGCGGCCTCACTGACGCAGATGGTCGCCGGTTTGACAATGGGCCGTGATGCCTATTCGGCCGTGCAGGCTGAAGCCAATGCCGTGCTTGATGACGCCATGGACTTACGGCAACAGCTCACCAATGCGATTGTTGAAGATTCTGATGCCTTTGAAGAATTTCTTAGAGTTCGGCGTCAGTTTGGTAAAGAAGACCAGGCATTAGAAAAAGCGATTCTAAGAATCGTAGAGATTCCGCTGAAGGTGGCATATCTGTCGCGGGATGTGGTGCTGCTTGCCAACTCGATTGCTGAAATTGGCAACAAAAATGCGGCAACGGATGCAGCCACGGCCGCCATTTTGGCACGGGCAGCGGTCCAAACGGCCGTTCTCAACGTTCGCGCCAATGCCAAATCATTGCCGGATGATGCTCGGTCCATGAAGTGGAAAGCTGAAGTTGAATCATTAAACAAACAGGTGAATGAGCTTGTTGAAAGCGTCATTGCCATCGCGGCCCGACGTGGAGGATATTAAACTTTGAGCAGAAAGACGCCTTATCTTCTCTTACTAACATTACTGCTTTGGATAAGCGCCTGTGTTCGACCAGCCGCTGAAATTGCGCTGGAGGAAGTTCACGCTCAGTCAGTTGAGCAAAGCATCGCCGCTACGGTGGCTTCTATTCCAACGGTAACGGCCACCAATCCCCCCGTAATCATTATTCAACCAACGGAATCGTTTGATGACTTCTCGCTTCCATCTGCGACGGAGCTAACGGCCCAAGCCCCAACGGCTACGGCCACACCGCTACCAGCAACGGCCGTTCCCACTGAAAACCCTGTAGAAACCAACACCCCAGCTCCCACCTTTACGCCTCCGTCGCTCCCCTTTACCTCAACCGAAGAGCACTTCTGGTTTAGGCGTCCCGTTCCTGAAGGATCGGCCGTGTGGACAGATAAGGAATATCCTTATGGCTCAACAAAAGGGGGCACGCTCCGCACGCACCACGGCGTTGAATTCAATGTCGGTTACAACACCCAAATTTTAGCAACGGCGGCAGGCACCGTGGTTGTGGCGGGCAATGACGCTGAGCAGGCATACGGGCCACAAACCAACTTTTACGGCAATCTAATCGTGATCCAGCATGATTCCGTTTGGCAAAATCAGCCGGTATTTACCCTTTACGGGCATTTAAACGATATTTATGTTTCTGTGGGTCAGCGGGTTGACATGCAGCAGGTCATTGGTCTCTCGGGGGCGACTGGCATTGCGGATGGGCCTCATCTTCATTTTGAAGTGCGCTATGGCACCAACAGCTATGACACAACAAAGAACCCGTTATTATGGCTTTATCCGTTCCCCCAAAAATCGGCCGTAGCGGGACGAATTAGCTGGCCTGATGGCAGTCCCGCTGCCAACGCGCCCGTTCGCCTCGTACGGGTTGATGCGCAAAATCGTTATCAAGCCACCACCACCTACGCCGACCAAACCGTTAATCCAGATTCCCAATGGAATGAAAACTTTGTCATTGACGATGTCGATCCCGGTTTCTATGAAGTTATCATCGATGCAGGCAGTACAAAATACACGGCCGAAGTGTGGGTATTTGCTTACCAAACAAGCTTTGTCGAAATTGTATTAGATTAGTTTTAGGAAATTAGATATGGCAGCGAAAGGAAAAGGCAAACCCATTCCCAAGGTTGAAATAAATCTAAACCCAACCGCTGAGCAACGGGCTGAACTTCTACAAACGATTCAAAGTCGGTTTGAACAAAATTCACACCTCCGTGAGGGCGTGGCATGGCGCGAAGTTTTAATGCGTTTACAGGCTCAGCCTGAGAAGATCGCATCCCTGTACGCGATGGAAACTACGGGTGGCGAACCAAATATTGTCATCTTTGAGCAGGATTCAGATAATTTCTTTTTCATCGACTGTGCTGCACAGAGCCCTACTGGCCGCCGAAGCATTTGTTATGACAGCAAGGGGGAAGCTGCTCGCATAAAAAAAGGTATCCATCCGGGCGGCAATGCCGAGGATATTGCCCAGTCAATGGGCATCGACATTCTTGATGAGTCTCAGTATCGACAGCTGCAAGCGCTAGGCGAATTTGACACAAAGACGGAAAGTTGGCTCAAAACCCCTTCTAAAATCAGAGCCCTTGGTGGCGCAATTTTTGGTGACCGTCGTTACGATACCGTATTTGTTTCACACAACAGCGCCCCATCGTTTTACTCGTCTAGAGGATTCCGCGGGCTGTTGAGAATTTAACTTTTTCCCAGCAAATAACTTATTGCTCCGAAGATGCAATTTCCCTTTTCCCGTTCACATTAACGCCTGAAAGCAGGAGGTCTACGATTAATTCGCTTTGCTTCTCTGCCGTTTCGGTTCTCCCACTTCGAGACCATTGTAGTGCGGAGCCAAATATCGCCCAGCTTAACGTTATTGCTTTTTTTTCAGCGGGTTGTTTTACGGCCGTTTCCCCATCAGAAATCTCAAACCAAACCATCAAAATTTGCAGAATAAGCGGTTGAATCAGTCGTTCAATGGGCGGATGATCATTGCTGTGCTTCGGTGCATATAGATCATTAAATTCAGCTAAAAATTCACAGGTCGCAACCGTTAGGGTATGCAAATTTCCTTTCGATATCCCATCGCAAAAATGAACGCGAGGCAGCACTTTCTCCTCAAACGATTCTCGCAGCATATATTGCAAAAGGTGAAATTTATCTTCAAAGTGAGCATAAAAGGTGGCCCGATTTATCAATGCTCGCTCGGTAATTTCCTGTACAGAAATTCGAGTAAAGGATTTTTCGCTCAGCAGCGTGCGCATCGACTCAACTAAATCACGCCGCGTGCGAACAATGCGCGGGTCCAGCTTTTCCTTTTTTTCGCACCTTTCCTCGGGCGCAGGCAGT
>JBCCFD010000550.1:0-4459 GCA_039029915.1 Chloroflexota bacterium | reverse complement strand
TTTAGGTTTAACAAGAGTAAAATTAGCAAATTCAGTAGGCTGTTCTCCAATTACCATCAAGAAAATTGAGAGAGATGAAAGGCGACCATCAGTTCAGATCGCTGAACTGCTTGCCGAGCATCTACAGCTCCCCAACCCACATAAAGTCAACTTTCTACGCAAGGCGAGAGGTAAATTTGTAGAAAGCTTTATCCCCCCTAACCTAAACGTCAATCAGACACCCCCTTCTAAACCCAAGAGCCCCGATCGATTTAAAATTTTATCTCGGTTAGATATCCTTCCTCACCAAAAGTTATTTGGTATTGAGGAAAACAAACAAACCGTTGTTGAAGTTCTCAACAATCCAAATCGGCCGTGGCTCCTTTCAATAGAAGGTATAGGAGGACAGGGGAAAACAACCCTTGCCAATGAAATTATTCATCACTTCATTCAGTCTATTCGCTTTGAAGATATTGGCTGGATTAGTGCAAAGCAAGAAGAATTTGTGACTGGTTATGGGATAAAATCAACCAATAACCCCGCCTTAACGGCCGTATCTCTAATTGATAGTCTCCTTGCCCAACTTGCGGACTCACCGTATTCGCTAACAAACGAGATTGAAAAAAAGAACACCCTACTCCGCATACTTAAAGAAAAGAAATGCCTAATTGTCATCGATAATCTTGAGACAATCGATGATTATCTCTCTCTGCTGCCCATATTACGCCAGCTTTCAAACCCCAGTAAATTTATAATCACCAGTCGCATGAGCCTAAAAAATGAGGGGGATGTTTTTTGCTTAAGCCTAAGTGAGCTGGATGAAGAAACAACCCTTGAATTCTTAATCTATGAAGCACAGCTCCAGAATATACCCCCGCTGCTACAAGCCAATCGTATGGTGTTGCAAAAAATATATAGAACAACTGGCGGCAATCCATTAGCTATCAAATTGGTCATTGGCCAATCAAATTTTTTACCCCTTGAGCAAATCCTAAATAATTTACACCAAGCTCAGGAAGTCCACGTAGAGCAACTTTACAACTATATTTATTGGCAGGCGTGGCAAATGCTTGATGAAAACGGCCGTAAGCTATTCATGAGTTTGCCAATCGTGCCCAATGGTTCATTTGAACAGCTTCAAATAGCCAGCAATCTTTCTAATTTTGAGCTCCAACAGTCACTGGCCACTTTACAGCGTCTCTCACTTGTCAAAGTCAAAGGCACGGTCTCCGATCCTCGTTACAACATCCATCGCTTAACGGAATCATTCCTAATGAAAGAAGTGATTCGCTGGCGAGCCAAAGACCAAATCCAAAGCCAAAAGGAAATAAAGTTTTTCAAAAATCAAATTCAAGCGATCGTTTCACACTGGCAAGGTGAACCAGCCATCCAAACCTTAAATATTCAAAAATTAGAGTCTGAAAAAGATGCTATCTTAAAGGCGTTAAATTTAGGACTTGAGATAAAGCCAGCCTGGCCAATGGTGAAAGAGCTTTTAACCTCACTTTCCAGCTATATGGAGCGTCGCGGCTACTGGGATACTTGGCAAAAAGTTGTATCCAGTGCCATCCTAAAAGCGCGAGAGTATCAGGACTTAGAGGGGGAGCTCAGCTTAACAACACTAAAAGGACGCGTTTTCCAAAGGCAAAATAATATTCCTGAGGTCATTCGAAACTATCAAAAGGTTATTCGCTTAGCGCGAAAAGCGAACAATCTCATTGAGGAAGGAAGAGCCTGCACCAATTTGGGCTTCACGTTCTGCCAAAAAGGGCAACACTATCGGTCTAAAGTTTTATTATGCCACGCGCTCGATCTGTTTGATAAAACCGACTATCGCCACGGTCAGGCACATACACACAATCACCTTGGCATTCTATACCAAGAAATGAAATTAACAGAAAATGCCGAGGCACATTACCAAAGAGCGTGCCACATTTGGGAAGACTCAAATGACCAACATGGTTTAGTCTACGGGTTAATAAATTTAGGCGCCTTGTTTAATGATTTAGAACAGCCAAGATCAGCGATTGGATATTTATCTAAAGCGCTGCGAATCGCAGAACAAACCGGGGAAATTGGGGAAGCTGCCTCAATAAATTTAAATTTAGGGGTGGCCTTCGAGAATGCCAATGAAGTTGATCAGGCTGAAAAACATTTAGCTGACGCAGAGGCTCAATATAAAAGCTTTGATTTTCCACTGGGCGTCTATAAATCATGGGAAACTTTGGGAAAAGTTTATAAAAAGAAGGATCAACAAGAGTTAGCTCAAACTTATTTTGAATCGGCTCTGGAGGGATTTGTTGATATTGGTGATGAAGAGGGACGTCTCAGGGTGGAAAGCTTAATGGACGAATGAACTCCCCCCGCCGCAAGCGGACGGGGTATCGAAGGCTTGGAGGATTTTTTATCGCCACAAGTGGCGGGGTATTCAACCCCTTTAGGGTAAAAAAAGACCCTAATCGCCTTTCAACAATTAGGGTCTTTGAATTTATATTAACGCTTTGCGGTTGGTTATGAACATCCGCCTCCAGCATTCTGGCTTGCCCCGCAAGCATGCGTTGCGGGGAAAACATCAAGGCCGAATTGAGAGGCCATAATTCCTGAACCAAACAAGAGTGCTACACTTAACCACAAGGCTACTACATATCGTTTTACCACTAAACTATTCATCGTTTAATCTCCTATAAGACCGAATAAATTTTGTTAATCAATAAGGAGGGTTTGAGATGAATTTCTCTGGCGATTTACACCTTCACCAGCTTGCAAGAACCTCGTTAACCCTTGTTCCGTGTGTATGAACTAAGAATAGGAAATTGGTTTAGTGAAACTGTCATGAAAGTGTCATAAGCATTACGGCCGTTTAGAAACTACTCCGCCGCAAGCGGACGGGTATCGAAGGCTAGGAGGATTTTTTATCGCCACAAGTGGCGGGATATTCAATCCCTTTAGGGGAATAACGTCACGGTTTGGCAATAAAAAATTGAAAGCATACGCATTGTCATATCAATGTGATACGATTAGACGCTAAGTAATATGAGTCCTTAAATTGACTTGGGGAAATGGAAAAAGTAGTAATGTCTGAGCTAGAAATCCGCTGTTTTAACGGCTTTGAAGTATTTGTTAATAAACAGCGTGTTGAGCGCTTTTATAGTCAAAAAACAAAAGCCCTGTTGATTTATCTGGCCATTGAATCGATGCGGCTGCACAATCGCTCTCATTTGGCGGGTATTTTATGGCCAACTTACGATGAAGGACGCGCTAGACGAAATCTATCGCAAACATTAACCTCGCTCCGCAAAGATTTAGGGGATATCAACCAAAATGAGTCATTTTTTCAAATTAGCACCCAAAGCATTGGCTTAGCGGGTTCCGAAAATATCTACATTGATACGAAAGAGTTCGATGCCACATTATCTAGCATCCAGAAGCACACACATCAAGATATTCTGACTTGCCCAGCCTGCACAAACCAACTTAGACAAATCATAAATTTATATTCAGGGCCATTCTTGCACCAGTTTGGGGAAATTGATAGCGTCGAGTTTGAGAATTGGGGATTGTTAACCCGAGAGCGATACTTGCAAGAAGCGATTGATGCCCATACACAGTTCATCAATAATTTAATTGCCCAAAATCAACTGGATGAAGCAGTAACGATTGCCAAGCAATTGCTGCAGATGGCACCCTGGCGTGAATCTGCCCACCAGCAGCTGATGTTATTATTTGCCAAACAAGGACACCGCATTCAAGCCCTCAATCAGTACGATCAGGTAACTGAAGTTCTGATGAGCGAATTAGGTGTTGCCCCTTCTGCAGAAACAGACCGACTTTACGATCAAATTTTAGCTGGTGAATTTTCCCCATCTGAGCAACCATTAATTGAAAAGCCACAAGAACGCGCGGCCCCCGTGATAGAGACACCATTTCAAGCCCCTTCTGTTTCACCCCATTTTGTTGGTCGAACGGAACTGTTAGAAACAGTCGGTCAATCATTGCTAGAGCAACCAAACTCGAGTCCTCCTGTCGCAATCGTAGGTATGGGGGGTGTAGGGAAAACAGCTTTTGCCGCTCAAAAAGCGAGGGACCTTAAACCAAGCTTTACCGATGGCGTGCTTTGGGCCAATTCAATGACAAGCCAGCCACACAATATTTTAGACAGTTGGGCCAGAGCGTATGGGCATGATTTCAGCAGTTTGACAGACCTAGACAGCAAAGCAACGGCCGTTCGCGGCATGCTAGCCAATAAGCGAGTGTTGCTCATCATTGATAATGTCGAAAATGTGTCTGATATTCGGCCCTTATTACCAAGCAGCGAAAGCTGCGCAGTGCTCCTCACGACCCGAAATAGTGATGTGGCCACAGCGTTAAACGCCAAAATTGTTCGTCTTGATGAGCTCACGGCGGAGAATGGCAAAAAGCTGATGATTCGCATTTTGGGGCAAGAGCGAATTTCTAACAATCCTGACAATCCTTTGGCGGC
>JBCCFD010000549.1:0-4502 GCA_039029915.1 Chloroflexota bacterium | reverse complement strand
CAAAATTATTGATCTCTGCCTCGGTTTGCCACTGCAGCAAAACATCGCCCCCTTGATTTTGGGCCGTAAAGCTGGTGAGCTCTACCGGTACAGGCACCAAATTTACACCAAAGTCGTAGGTGTGGTTATTGTGCCCGGCGCGGCCTGTTACGATGACCACACCCCAGCTGCTTTGATTTACGGCCGTTCCTACCGGTGCTGCCGACATATCCAATCCGTCAGAATCACGAATATCGCTGGCCGTTAAGCTTCCGGGGTTGGTGTCCGCTGGGGTAATCGTGTACCCATCCAGTGGGTTCCCCGAATCAAAGTTGTGATCCAAAACCCCTACCGTGTACGTCATATTAAACGTCAAGCTTGGTACTGTACTGCTTCTAAAATAATAGGTACCCAACGCGTCAGTGGTCGTCGTAGCGATTAATGTGTGAGTCAAATCATACAGACCCATCACAACATTGGGCACGGGGTCTTCAGCGGGGTCCTGAACGCCATCTCGATTATCATCAATCCACACTCGATTGCCAATTTCAATCGGTGCCGCGCTGCAGATAAGCACCGGTTCACCCAAGCCATTGGCTTTTCCAAAGGTTTGAGCATCATTAGTTTGATCAACAATTTTGTATTCATTGGTGCGCTGACCGGTGTCGGTGCTGTACCAGTGCACCCCTTGCGTGCGGTATTCAGTGATGCTGCCTTCATTCAGCGGATCGTACACAACCGAAATCACTTCATCCTGCCCGGGAAGCAAAAACAGTCCCCCCGACGTAATTTCGTAATGAGCCACTTGGGCACCGCCCGCTGTCGCTTTGAAAAAGTCCTCATGATAAAATTCGCCGCTCCCAGACGGTCCATCATTGACCTCAGATAAATCGCCAATTGATGCTTCAGTCACTCCGCAATCATCAACCACCCAGCTATTACCGACTCGACAAACATGGATAATATCGCCCGCCGCAATGGGCTGGATTAAGCTGGCATCACCTGAAATAGCTGGATGATTATCATGCCCAGCCTGATGCCCCCAGCGATCCATAAATCCCAAAACCATATCGCCATGATCGGTGAATTCTATGTTGGCCAAGATGGGTTGAGGTTGGGCAACCAGTGACCCGCCAACATCTGGTGTCCCCCAAGCGGATTGCCAAGGATTCCACGCATCACCAATGCTGGCCGTGCGAAAGGCAGGTTCACGGTTGAAATCGAGGGTAAAGGAAACAACGGCCGTTAATCCCAATGCGGGATCAGCAGGGTCAAACTGGTGCACATGGGCCACTAAATCAGACGGTGCGCCCCCGTTTTCGGCCGAGCAAACTGCGCCAATATACCCCATACCGTCATTAAATTTGATCGCCCACGGGCGATACTCACCCAAATTACAGGTGGGCGCACCAGGTAAAGTGGTGAGCGGGTATTGATTGACATCAGAAACGGCCGTAGTCGGTAACCCGCTCACATCGACACTGATCAACGCCTGCTGGTTAAGGTTAATCAGCCAAAGTGTGTCAAAGTCTGGCCCTAAATCAATATCACCAAAGCTAATTTTGCCCACCTTATCAAACGCATCTAAATCGCGACTCGTATCCGGCAGCGCATCAGGCAATACGTATTCCGAAGCAAGCTCGCCAAGCGGGTCGCAGGCTGGGTTTGGATCACCATCTGACTCACTTTGGCGACAAACAGAGCCAAGGTCGATATTGACGCCCCCATTAGCAGGCGCAACGTTCTGCAGCGAAAAGCTCAACACCTGCGAAGCAGCTAAGTCGTTTGAGTAATCCATCAGATAAACGTGAGCGGGGCTTTCGGCAAACGCCACGTGTCTTTTCAGGAACGATGCCAGATACAAATGCCCTTTTTCCGAATTGAACCCGCCGCCCCAAACGGTGCCTAAATTAGCGATCTGAGCATCTTGGCGCGGGTCTTCAGCCGCACCACCGTAAGCGGCAGGTTCACCGGTGGCGTTGTAATGAAATGAGACGAGCGCCGCATTGGTATTGGTAACCCCTGTGCCATTTTCATAGCAAGCAATGGCAATACGAGGGTTGCTTTGACAATACTGTGTTGGGTCGTGAACACCAATATCTACACCGGTCGTATCGGTCGTAACGAAGGTGAGGGTGGTCTCTGTGTCGGTGCCCTGTGCGCCTGGCTGCATGTAGCTAGGCAGGCTATTCAGTTCAAGCCGCAATGGATAATCGGTTGGATCAACCGTAAATGAAAAATCCCCGTTTGTATCCGTGGCGCATTCGGTGACAATCCCAGTTGCCGCAAAAACAGTTACCGTGATCCCAACAAACCCCGGCTCGGCAAGGTCTTGGGTACCATCATCATTAAAATCTCGGTAAATGGTGCCTGCTACATGGCCCCCACCACAAGAAACGGCCGCTTCTGCCACAAACACTTGAATTGGATTTCCCAATAATAAGATGAGGTTGGTTGTGCCCACAATGACAAATGATAAGACGGCTATCAGTGGCGCAATTTTTTCGAGAAATAGTTCACTACGCAGCATAGATTTTCTCTCAATCAGGTCTATATAATTTTAGATAGGATTAGGTCGTTAATGACTGCAACAATGGTCCGCTGTTCACGGTTTATTCACGTTGCATTATGGAGAAGGCGCAGGGTTAAGGGTATGCGTCGTTTGTCATAGACTTTTGGGGCTATTTAAATTGTGGAAGGGGTTTTACCCCCTTAAATTTGCAAACGGCCGTTTACCAAACTGGGCTTTAAACTGTTTGATCAGTTCAGATTCTACCGATCTAGGTTCTCTTGTGGGGGTTGTTTGCCAGCAAATCCTGTAAATTCGCTTTTCTGAATATCAGAAATTGAGGAGAAATCCATAATCTAACTCGGCATAGGATAGTTAGCCAATAAAGCATCACGCTCTTGTTGACGCATGAATTGATAATCATCAGGCGTAACGGCCGTAAATCGCGTTATCATCATCGTATCAAACGCCTCTTTTAGCTCGGGAGCGGTGTGCGCATGAAAAACGGCCGTTTTAAACTCTTCAACCGTGGCGTCAGGCACATCGTGCCCGGCCACGAGCGGCGGAAATGGAGAGGCTGGCGTGGTGGCGATGATACGCGTTCCCGCTAATTTTTCAGGCGCATATTTTGACATCAAATCGTAGGAAAATGAGTCGATTGGTACGACATCGATTTCATTGTTGCGAATACCCTCAACGCCAACTGTAAAGGTCCCAATTGGCCCGATGGAATCTTTGTAGAGTAACGGCCGTTCTTCGCTCTGAAACTGGAGTAAAAAGGAACGAATCGCGTTGTAGCCTGACTGTGAATTTTCAATGGTCCAGCTAAGGCGATGACCAAACGTATCTTCAATTGTTTGGAACGGGCTGTCTTCAGCCACAAGGAGATGGGAAAAATAGACGGAGCGGCCGTGGTAGTGGGCTGGCGATGGGACGGGTGCAGCAATCAGCTTGGGGCGCGGTTGAGCTCGAATATAAGGATAGCCACACATCAATGTTGGCCCCATTAACGGCCGTTGCCACAGCTCTTCAATCGGCTCCGGAAACGCATGGTAAATCACGTTCAGCGGAATCCCCGTTTGCTCGACTAAATAAGCATAAAGCGCATCCCACGCAGCCGTTACTTCTGGCGAGACGTTGTACATTCTGGAGCAGGCAAAGAGCTCAGTCATAGGGTCTAATTTAACACAAAGGCACAAAGAGTTTAAGGAGAAAGGGAAAGAAAAACAAAGCATCATTGAATCTCTTTGTGATTCTTTGTGCCCTTTGTATCTTTGTGTTAAAAAAACTAATCACAACAATCATCCATGCGGCAAAAACAGGATGATTTAATTTCAACATCAGCGCGGGCAAGTGCAAGATTTAGCTGTAAACGAATGGAATCAACTTCGGTATTTCTCCCTAAGCGTTCGAGACATTCCACGTACCCGTGCAGGCTCCACACGTTGTTGGGATGCTGCAGCGGACGGCTCAACGAGCTATCCAATCCTAAATCTGCCCGATAAACCGCTTCGGCCTCTTCAACATGACCATGTTCAAGCAGCAACGCCCCTAATGCATGGCGCGGTGGATGCATCCACGCCCAAGGCTCTGTATAAAACAGGTTGTCATTAAGCCACACAGCTTGTCTTAAATGAGCAAACGCCTCGTTGTGGTTTCCCCGATGATACGCCATCTCACCTCGCATCATTTCACGGCCAATAGCCAGAACGTCAAGCGCTTTGTTGTTGAAAAAGCGGCGCGTCTCGGGGATTTTAGAAACGGCCGTTTCAAACAGTTCAACCTGTTGCTCCGCCATCGCATGTTGCCCTAAGGCCGCAAAAGCCACCCCTTTGGCATAGTAACGACTGGCAGTCGATACTAAAAACAGGTCTGGATCTAAATCATTGGGCATCTCGATAATCGCCCTCCAGCTTCTCACAAACACGCCCTTGACGGCGGACCAGCGCACGTCGGTGCGCGACCTTGTCTCGGCTTTGGAGTCACACGCTCGAGGTGTCCAAAACGAAGTCGT
>JBCCFD010000548.1:0-4510 GCA_039029915.1 Chloroflexota bacterium | reverse complement strand
CTTATTGTTTGGCTGCCTCGATATTGTTCCACACTCAATCCGATTGAGCGTTATTGGAAGCAATTAAAAGAACAAGTTTGTATCAACAAACTCTTTGCGACCCTGCAAGAGTTGACTGATTCGGGTGTGAATGAACTTAAAAAACAAAATCAGTTGAAGGCGTTCCGTTTTTCTAAACAGGAACTTCGTTTCACTTAAGTGAAACGAAGTTCCTGCTTTGAATAAAACAATGGCTGCAAACTTTGTTTCCTCGAGGTTCCGAAGCTTTTATCTACCGAGGTTTTCAATTTAGAAACTTCGGAACACTTAAATAATGTGAGTAGAGAATGGGATAAAGAGGTTTGCTTACATTCTGATTTTAGTAACTTTTAAATTCTCAGCTTCGCGAAACTGATCGAGCGTGGTTCGAGCCACGTGGCATGAATCCAGCTCCAAAATCGAAAATAATGTGTCGCCAGCTTCAACTTGGTTAAACTGCTGTAGTGAAAAGATAAAGCCACACATTGGTGAGCGAATTTCGCGCCGCTCAATGCGGGTCGGAAAATAAAGCTCGCCCAAGATATCTTCAGCGTGAACGCGATCCCCTAATTTAGCTGAAAATTCTACCATAGCCGCCTCTTTCTGCTTGATGCCATATCTGTCCATCAAGATGAATTGACGGTCAGGGACGATAATCTCGCCAGGATACATCTCTTTTGCGGCTAGAAAGTTACGAATGCCGCGAAGAGCCAGCTTAACAAAGTCAGGGAATAAACGCTGCGCCCCGCCAACCTCCACGGTGAGGACGGGCGTTTGATAGTTTTGATTGAGGGCAATCGCCATCATGCTCGGTTTGCCAGTTCGCTCAATAATAATTTTTGTGCCAAAAAGCTGAGCCATTTCGTGGGTGAAGCCGTTTAGTTCATCTTTGATAAATCGGGCGTGAGGGAGCAGAGCCGCTGAGCCACTGGCATCATGAAAATCGAAGCCAAAATCACAATGTTTAAAGATGCGCTGGGTAAGGTCGTGGGCAATCTGTTCTGAAAAGTTTGTGGGGGATTCAGTGCCAAAGGCGCGGTTAAGGTCCCCTTTGTCCTCGGCCACGCGCCGCTGCTTATTGGCAAAGCCAGATGGGTTCATGATGGGCAGAACGGTAATTTTCCCATTCAGCTTTGCTTGCAAATTGACCTTATCGCTCCATTCTAAAAAAGATTCGATGACAGCAATGCCGTTAATTTCGCCGCCGTGCATACCGGCTGATAAAAAAATGTGCGGGCCGGGAGAACGGCCGTTTATCTCATAAAACGGAATAGCGACATGATGCTCTTGGAAGTGGACATCAATGTATTGAATATCTTCCATATGACGACTCTGGGCTATGACTCTGGCGTCGGTGTTGGGAATGGCGTGACGGTCGGTGGTGGGCCGGGCGTCGGCGTGGGGGCTTCTAAAATATTGATAAGCCGAATGTCATCAGCAAAAATGTCATCATCCCCTGTTTCAACAATAATTTGGGCAAACCCAATGACGTCTAACGGCAGCGTAATGACTGTCTCAAAATAACCCCAGAAATTGGTTAGGATTGGTTTTTGCTCGACAATACGGCCGTTTTCTAATAGTAAGCTTAAAAACACCTCTCGCTGGGAAATATTGGCGGCGGTGCCAAACACAACAATTTCTTGGCCAGCAAAAAATTCTAAATTGTCTACCCTTGGATTTGCAATGTGAATACCTGATGCATTTTCATCATCAGTGGCAAAGATCGTCATTGGAACCTGAGCTTCACGCCAATCCTCTGCACCGGGGTTGCCGAATGAGGCAACCGCACAGGCGGGGCCTGCATAAGAATGTGAGGGGATTGCAAAACCGCTCCAGTAAAATTCGTTAACGCTTGCGCCGAGCGTGAAGGATTGCCGCGCGATGCGGGTTTGACAATTTTCTTCACCATAGAGCGTGATGGTGACTCGATTGTTGGTCGGGCGTTTAATTTGGCCATCAAAAAAAATGTTGAACCCGCTTACCCCTGTGTCTTCCGGTTCGGGGTTGGTCAATATGAGATATTGCTGCTCGTTAACTGTGTCAGGAAATAGGGTGAATTTTTGACGGTAGCTACTTACAATAACGCCATCAGGATTACGTAATACAGCCACCATTTCCGCAGCACCGCTGACAAATTTGGGTATAACCATGTCAACCCGCCAGCCAAAATCGTTAAATTCTGCCTGTTGCTCGACCAGTAAACGGCCGTTGCTGCTAATCAATGACACCCAAACCGTCTGATCTTCCTCACGCTCAACTAAGCCGTTCACAATATATGTTTGCCCCATCACCACAGTTTCATTTTCGGCGGGGTCAATAATATTGAGCACGGCATTAACCGGTGTCGCCGTACGTGTTGGGGCGGGCGTTGTGGGGACGGCTGTAGGATTGTCGGCGAGATAAACGGCCGTTAAGTCCGTTGTGGCGGGAAGTGGTGTTGAGGATGGCTGCCCGGGAACGGGCGTGCTGTCGGCTGGGCGATCTAACGCTGATGCTGAAGTTGGAAGCACACCAGGATCCGGATTTCCACACCCAATAAGAAGGATTGAAATAAGCGCGAGTGGAATAAATAATTTCATACCCCCACATTTTACCAAAATTAGTGTATGTCGTTAAAAGGTTTATGTGAATGCAAAAGAACCGCTCTTTTTATTACCCTAATGGGAGTGGCTACCCTGCCAATTATAAGGAGAAAAAATCCGCCTAACCTTTGCTATCTCGGCTGATGACTGCGGGGTAGTTTATTGCAAATTTTTGTTTTCGTTTGTCATTATCGGTTGCCAAAAAGGGTAAATGTTGCTAATGTTCGCTCCGATTATGGATGTGACTGTGCTTTCAGACTTCATATCTCGTTTTGAGATGCTTCAAGGATTGCCCATTGCTCTATCGATGGTGGGGTTGGCTTTTATTATTGTTGGTTTCAATGAACGGCGACTGACATTATTGTTGTTGCCTATTGTTTATCTACTATCCCTGTTCCCTTACTATTTGATTTTGCCACCGCTTTTTGGGGTGGCAAAGCTTTTTACGGGGCTGTTTGGGTGCCTAATATTGGCCGTGTCTTTAAAGCAAAGCCCATATTTTGAGCATCTAAGTGCGATACCGCCAAGAAAGTTGATGCTGCGCCGGATGGGGATTGTGCTTGTTGCAACGGTTGTGATGACGATTTTAGCATCCCGGCCTGCGCTGATATTGCCTATCCTGCCAGAAACGGCCGTTTATCTGAATATCATCATCCTCTTGTTTATCACCTTGGGCGTCGCGGGGATTTGGCTGGGGCGGAATCCATTTAGCAGTAGTGTTGGCCTTCTGCTGTTTTTAATTGGATTTGAGCTTTACCACGCTAATATCAACCAATCCCCTAGAACGCTCCTTTTATTAGCGGGCGTCAATTTTATCGTGGTGCTTTTGACTGCCTACCTGCTTAATGTGCCGTCGTCAGAACTTGCGATTTCCACTAAAAAAACAACGTGACCTCTACTATTTCGTCAACCGTCAATTGATGGCTAAAAACTGAGCAGAAGGTTGATGAAACCTCAGGTTCTAATCATGATGATTCCCGGCAGTTGATAATTGACAGAAAACTAGGTCTTTTACGGGGTTGACCTCGAGATTTTTTCTAATAAGATTGTACCTATGGCGAAATTCTGGTATGCGTTACGCGTTAAACCGCACAAAGAAAAAGCAGTTTTTCAACAGCTAGAATCACAGGTAATTGACCTTTACTTCCCCCAGATAAAAGTAAAACCAAAAAACCCACGCGCGAATAAGTTCAAACCGTACTTTCCTGGCTATATGTTTCTACAGGCAGATTTAGATAAGGTTGGGCAAAATGCGTATAGCTGGATCCCCGGCACGCTTGGCTTGGTTTCATTTGGCGACTCTCCCGCTATCGTCCCAAATGACCTCATCGTCGAATTGGACCAAAAACTGTCTAAATTAAATGAGATTCAAACGAGTCAGTTAGATATTAGGAAGGGTGAGCGAATTCGGATCACAGAAGGTCCATTTGCCGGATTTGACGCCATTTTTGATATGCAGCTTCCCGGCAGCGAGCGCGTGCAAATTTTGCTTGCATTTCTAAGCAAGCATCCTCATCCGATTCGTCTTTCCCATACAGCAATTGAAAAAATGAAATAGTTACACTTTTGGCAATAGCGGCAATAATCGTCCTAAACCTTCTTCGATTTTCTCATCGCTGAAATAGGTGAAACTAAGACGGAGACAATTTTTAAACTGCTCTTTAGTTGAGAACATAGTGCCTGGATGAAATCCCGTTTTTAGGGAAAACGCTTTTTTTGCCAGTGGCCGTGTGTCTATATTTTCTGGGAATGTCAGCCAGAAGAAAAAACCACCACCCGGTTTTTCGTAAATATGGTTTGTTTCGTTGCCGAAGTGACTTTTCAACATGCTGTCCATCAAATTCACGCGACGGCCGTATATGGCCTTGAGCCGGTTTAAATAATCCTCCTGTAGGCCAAGCTCGATCATG
>JBCCFD010000547.1:0-4527 GCA_039029915.1 Chloroflexota bacterium | reverse complement strand
GTGACCATTAGCTTGCGGACTTCTTTTCCGCCTTCTTGGCCGGTTCTTCTGCAACCTCCGGCTCCGTACTGTCCGCCAGACGGCTCAGCACGGCGTGGATTTCCTTCTGCTGGTCGGCCATTTCACTTAACCAAATCGATGATTTGAGAAATTTTATGAGCTTAGAAAATTTATTTCACGGTCCTAATTCGGGCTACATCTTAGAATTATTTGAAAAATACCAAGCCGATCCAAGCAGTGTCGATGATAGGACTCGTGCCTATTTTGATCATTGGACGCCGCAAGCGACAGTTGAAGCAACGCCATACCTAAATGGAACCCCAACAACGTCTCAAGTGCCATCTGTTGACTACCATAAGATCATTGGTGCCGTTAATTTAGTTAGCGCGATACGGAATTATGGTCATCTAGCTGCCAATATCGATCCGATCGATGAATATAATCCACCAGGTGATTACACTTTAGAGGCTGAGCATTATGGGTTAACCGAGGCAGATCTCACCTCGCTGCCGGCTGATATTGTAGATAGCCCAGCGACGGGTAATAGTAAAAATGCGCTTGAGGTCGTCAACACACTTCGTGAAATTTATAGCTCAAATATTGGCTTTGATTTTGGGCATTTGCGCGTTCCAGAAGAACGTAAGTGGATTAGAAACGCGATTGAAACGCGTCAATTTAAACCGAAAAGCGGTCCATTTGATCCAGTTTCAATTCTTCAGCGGTTGACTGAGGTTGAAACCTTTGAGCTTTTCTTACACCGAATTTTCCCTGGCAAGACTCGATTCTCAATTGAAGGGCTCGACATGATGGTTCCAATGCTAGATGAACTCATTCTTGGTGCGGCTCGGGGTAATGTTTTCAATGTCCTTATTGGCATGGCTCATCGAGGGCGACTCAATGTACTAGCTCATATTTTGAGACGGCCGTATGAAGAAATACTGACCCAATTCAAGGATTTTGGAGAAGCAGGTAAGTATGAAAATCGGAATTTCCGCGGTTGGACTGGTGATGTTAAGTACCATGACGGCGCTTATCGAGCGGTAGATTTTGAACAAGACGACATTATCGATATGGTCATTCAAATGGCACCAAACCCCAGCCATTTGGAGCATGTTAATCCAGTAGTTGTTGGTATGGCTCGCGCCGCTGGTGCGAATGTTGATGAACCGGGCCGACCACGGTTTGATTTGAGCGTAACGCTGCCGATTTTGATTCACGGTGATGCTGCTTTTATGGGGCAGGGTATTGTGGCGGAAACGCTTAATATGCACCGTCTGCGCGGATATCGGGTTGGTGGCACAATTCATATCATTGCCAATAATCAGCTTGGATTCACGACAAACCATTGGATGAGTCGCAGCACTCGATATGCGAGTGACTTGGCGAAGGCGTTTAAAATCCCGATTGTCCATGTTAATGCTGATGATCCTGAAGCTTGTATCGAGGTTGCTCGTTTGGCGATTGCATACCGACAAAAATTCCAAGAAGATTTCTTGATTGATTTGGTGGGATATCGTCGTTATGGACATAATGAAGGGGATGAGCCTCGTTTTACCCAGCCTTGGGTCTATGAAAAGATTGATAAACACCCTACAGTACGTCAACTTTGGGCGAAAAAGCTTGTTAATGATGGCCTGATTGATGAGTCTGCTCCTGAGAATTTAGTTCAGACGCAGATGGATAAACTCCATGAAACGTATGAGTCTTTGAAAATTGAAGAGATTGCGGAAGGTTTAGAACCCCAACGTGATTTAGCTCCAGCTGGGGCTGCGTGTGCCTTAAAAACGGCCGTTACCGCTAAGAAACTACGTGATCTCAATGAGGCACTGATTCATATCCCATCCGATTTTCAAGCGAATAGCAAAATTTTACGTGCTATGAAGCGCCGTGAAAAAGAATTTACCAAAACGAATGGAAAGATCATGGTTGATTGGGCAACAGCCGAAGCACTGGCTCTTGGGTCAATTCTGGCAGATGGCACTTCCATTCGTTTTACAGGTGAGGATGTAGAGCGAGGTACATTTAGCCACCGCCATGCACTTTTGCGAAGCACAGATGAGGGGAAAGTGTATGTCCCGCTTCAAAAAATCCCTCAAGCAAAGGCTGCCTTCGAAATTCGCAATAGCCCATTAACTGAAAATGCGGCCGTCGGATTTGAGTATGGTTACAACATTCAAGCGCCAGAGCGGTTAGTGATTTGGGAAGCCCAATATGGTGATTTCATTAATGGAGCACAGGCCACAATTGATGAGTTTCTTGTTTCAGGCTATGCAAAATGGGAGCAAACCCCCTCATTAGTGATGCTTTTACCTCATGGGCATGAAGGGGCTGGCCCAGACCATTCGTCTGCTAGACCTGAGCGCTTTTTACAATTAGCGGCCAAAACAAATATGCGTATAGCTTATCCGACAACGGCGGCTCAGTACTTCCATCTGTTGCGCAGGCAGGCAGGTTTGTTGACAACCGACCCATTACCGCTTATTGTGATGTCGCCGAAAAGCTTGTTGCGCCACCCATTAACAGCCTCAAAGTTAACTGAATTTTCTGCAGGGAAATGGCAACCTGTGATTGACGATGCTAAAGCAAAGAAGGTGCCCAACCAGATTCGGCGTTTGCTTTTATGTAGTGGTAAGGTCTACATTGATTTGCTTGCAGTACAGGGCAAACAAGAAAAGCTGGAGGCTGCCATTGTGCGTGTTGAGCAGCTGTATTCACTACCGGAAGAAGAGATTCGGAACGTGATTGCCAGCTATCCGAATCTTGAAGAGGTTGTTTGGATGCAGGAGGAACCAGCTAATATGGGTGCTTGGTCATTTATGCGGCCTCATATTGAAAGGATTCTTGATAATCAACTGTCGCTTCGTTACATTGGTCGACCTCGACGCGCCAGCCCTGCCGAGGGATCATCTACTTGGCACAAGCGAAATCAAGCGGCATTAACTGAGTTCGCATTTAAGTTTGAATAAATTTTGAAGATCTTAGTAAACTACCTTGTTACTGAAATTTTATGATTATTCTTCTGCGGGAAATATGATGATTTCTTGAGCTGAATCATTATGAACGAATTGAGTTGAGTTTTTTGGTTTATTAAAGTCAATTCATACGTGATTTTTAGGTTCTTAGGGTAGCTTTTATAGATTCCTTAATAAACTTAGTTTTTTGAGTAAAGAGACTTTGTGAAAGTGTTAATAAACGATTTTGGAGACAGTCATGAGTGTAAAAATCCTCGTTCCTGAAATGGGCGAGTCCGTTGTAGAGGCTACTGTTGGTGAGTGGCTTAAAAAAGTTGGTGATACCGTTTCGGTGGGTGATATTTTAGTTGAGCTGGAGACGGACAAGGTAGATGTGGAAGTTGGTTCAGAGAGTGCCGGTGTGCTGACCCAGATTTTGCATCAAGAAGGTGAAGACGTATCGGTAGGGGATGTTCTTGGAGAAATCGATCCAAATGGCGCTGGGGCTTCACCGTCACCAGAACCCGCTCAGGTAACGGCCGTTTCGACAGCCCCCGCACCCGCTACACCGTCACCAAAAGCTGAAGAACCAGATGTTGCCGCAACGCCTGTTGCCATGCGCATGGCTACCGTTGAAGGGGTTGATGTGACTAATATTGCTGGTTCCGGTCCGAAGGGGCGTGTAACAAAGCAGGATGTTGAGGGTCATCTTAATCAAAAAACGGCCGTTTCAACACCAGCGCCAACACCAACACCAGCGCCAACCCCTGCGGCCATTTCTGAGTTCCTCTTCCCGCCAAAAACAGATCGAGAAGAACAAGTTAAAATGTCCCGTCGCCGCCGGACTATTGCAAAACGGTTGGTAGAAGCGCAACAAACAGCGGCTATGCTAACCACATTTAACGAAATCGATATGAGCAATGTCATGTCGCTTCGTAAACGGCGTCAAGAAGCCTTTGTGAACCAGTTTGGCATTAAAGTTGGCTATACTTCTTTCTTTGTTAAAGCTGTCATTGGGGCACTAAAAGCGTTCCCTCGAATCAACGCCGAAATTTCTGGCGATAACATGATTCTTAAAAACTATTACGATATTGGAATCGCCGTTGGTGCTGAAGAAGGGTTGGTAGTGCCAGTATTGCGAGATGCAGATCGACTCAATTTTGCAGAAATTGAAAAAGAGGTTAAGAACTTTGCTCAAAAATCTCGTGAAGGCACATTAACTCTCGAAGATTTACAAGGCGGGACTTTCACAATCACGAATGGTGGTGTGTTTGGGTCTATGCTGAGCACCCCAATTCTTAATCCACCACAGGTTGGTATTCTAGGATTGCATAATATTGTTGAACGTCCAGTGGCCATTAATGGGGAGGTTCACATCCGCCCCATTATGTATGCTGCGCTAACTTACGATCACCGTATTGTGGACGGCCGGGAGGCGGTTCAATTCTTGAATACCAACCTGTGGTGGATTAAGAATTGGGGTGCTCAGCATAGACCCAAACACACCACCATTCGTGATTGTGAAAGTCCCGCCTTGTAAATCTTCGAGAGTTAATGTGCCTTCACGAGATTTTTG
>JBCCFD010000546.1:0-4533 GCA_039029915.1 Chloroflexota bacterium | reverse complement strand
GGCCGCTTTCAATTTTCTATAGAGGGAGCGGGTCATCGTTTCGCAATAAAACCCCATCTCGTGAATATGAGGCACAAGCTGTCGAAGGGAGGCAACGGGTAAAGGATCAATCGATTTAACTAGAATCTCATAGGGGGATGGCTCATTCGCATGTTCTAATTGGCTTAATCGATCCTCAACTTGCGCTAATCGAAATTCCATCTCAGCTTTCTCTCTAGCCAGCTCAGAGCGCTTTAGCGTCAGCATCCCGCGCAGCTGCTCGTTCGGCAAATTGTCATCATCTCTCAAAAGATCAGCGATTTGCTGCAGAGATAAACCTAAATCTTTAAGGGCGATGATGCGATGCAGGCGCGGCAGCTGTTGAATCGTGTAATACCGATACCCTGTCCACTCATCCGTATGCTCTGGCACAAGCAAGTTGAGCTTGTCGTAATGCCGCAGCATACGCGTTGAGACTTGTCCTAATTTTGAAAAATCACCAATTCTAAACATGATACTGTGTCTTAAAAATATCAAAGAACGAACAAAAGCACGAATATGGAATAAAGCATGGCAACTTGGGACGGATTGAGATTGAAGATTGCGTTCAATTTGGGATGCCTTTGCCGCATCATCCAGCGCCCTTACAGCCGGTCAGCTAGTTATTAGCTGTGGTAACAACAACAGCCCCTTCCATAAAAGGATGTAGGGTACAAACGTAGGGATAGGTGCCAGGCTCATCGAAGGTGACAGTGAAGGTGCCATCTGACTGAACGGGCGATTCAACTTGTTCAAAAACGACGTTGTGAGCGACGGGGTCACCCTCTTCGTCAATCTCCTGAAAGTGCCAAGTCACGGCCGTTCCTACCTCAACTTGAGTTACCGCTGGCGCAAAAACGTGGTTTAGCTCACTATCCGCCACAACGAGGATATCTGTCACCCCGACGGTAGGGGCAACGGCCGTTTGGTTAGCCTGCCAGCGGCGGCCAATTGGAGAAAGGAGCAGGGAAACGGCCGTTCCAATTAGAAGCAAGAGCGTAACGGCCGTTAATCCCAGCCCAACTCGCCGCCAATTGAGCGTTTGAAAGGTGTTTGCATTTGAAAATTGGTTTGTTGTCATTACTGAGCCTCACTAATTATCTAATATGAAAAAAGAATACAGTTTGACACAGTGTTAAAGTCAAGAAGCACCTTCATAAACTGAGGATTATGAAACCCGATGATGACCAATCTAAGCACCAAAAAGCAATTTGAGAAGGGGCAGATTGACCTTGATCTGAATATTTTCACGGAGGTTAAATTTTAGGTTTATGGGTTACAAATAATTCAAAAGCAGCAGTTAAAATTAAAATTAACGCTTAAACATGACCCCTTCTTTTTTTTGCTATACATTAGGTGAACGACTGGCATAGTCCAATCGGGAAATCAACACGATACTGCCCCTGTTTAAAATCGAGGTTTATTAGATGAAAACAAAAATTGATACCAGTGATCCCCGCTACATAATTCTCTACGCGGGTACGGGTGAGGAAAACAATTACGTTGATGATATTGACCAATGGCGCTCTGAGTGGCAAAAACGCATGGATAACGAAGAACAGTTTGGCGTGATTTACGTCTACCCACAGCCCAAGCCACAAACTGAAAAAAGCGAAGAAAATAAGCCAACCAAGCGTGAGCGGAATGAAGCGTTAGAGAATGCCTTTACCGCGTCGCTGGCTAAATTTCGGCGTGAGGAACGCCAGCGCACCAATCGCTTGATGACGGGTTATGTTGGCGTATATCAAAGCGAGATGGGTGATGATCATCTGGCCAGGGCTCAAAAAGGGTACAACAAAGTGGGTCGTTACAACTACGGTCTGCGCGGGAACTTCTTCCGAGATGTGGCGGCCGCTAAAACGTGGCTGGATGAAGTTGCTAACCTTGACCCGCTGCCGCTTGATGCGGTTGGTTCTACAGGAGACACCGATACGACAACCGCTATTTTTTATGGCAGCACGGCTGGGTCTACTGAATTGATTGCAGAGCAGGTACAAACGGCTTGGGCAGCTGAGCACGGTGAAACACCCCCCATTGTCAATGTTGGTGACATTTCTGAACTTTCAAATTTTCTCGAACACGATCGGCTGCTAATCGGTATCCCTACGTGGAATATTGGCAAAATGCAGGATGATTGGGAAATCGCCTATCCGCTGCTTGACGAAGTTGACCTAACCGGAAAACAGTTCGCTATTTTTGGTGTTGGGGATCAGTATGGTTATCCCGATAATTTCCAAGATGGGATGGGTATTCTGGGACGAAAGCTGCAAGAACGAGGTGGAATCCTCGTCGGCTACACGAGCACGGACGGATATGAGCATGATTATTCTGTGGCAATAGAAAACGGCCGTTTTATGGGCTTAGCTATTGACGATATCAACCAGCCTGAGTTAACGGAAGAGCGGATTAAGCAATGGGTTAAACAGGTACAGCAGGAGTGGCGTGAGATCACGCTGCAACTTTAGCGTAAAAGGCGTCGGATTTTAAAAAATTATGTTTAATTTATTTAGGAAACCAAACTATAAAGATTACCCTGAAACCATCGACTTGTTGCTGACTCGTCGTTCTCTTGTGGCCAAAAACCATACTGGGCCGGGTCCAAACTCAGATGAACTCGGGATAATTCTGCGGTGCGCCACGCGCGTCCCAGATCATGCCAAACTTACCCCGTGGCACATTCAGGTGCTGCAGGATGAAGCCCTCACTAAAGTAGGCAGCGTCATCGGTGATGTCTACAAAGCAGACAATCCAGATGCGGAAGCAGAAAAAGTTGCGTTTGAAAGCGGCCGACTAGCCCGCTCCCCGCTTGTGCTGATCGTCAGCACAAAGATCGAAAGCACAGAAAGAATCCCCCGCTGGGAGCAAATTTTGTCTGGCGGAGCTGTGTGCCAAAACATTCTCGTGGCTGCGACCGCCTTGGGCTATGCGTCCCAATGGCTGTCGGAGTGGTATTCATACGATCAACGCTTCAAGGATGCCTTAAACATTGCTGAAAGTGATGAGATTCTAGGCATTATGCATATTGGTACAGCCTCTATAAAACCCAAGGAGCGGGCTCGCCCCCAGTTAACGGACGTTGTTGAATATCTTTAAAAGGCTTTTTTTCAACGAAAGTCTCCCCAATTTACTTGAATATGACCACCGATTAGGCATCCAAAAAGCGGCCGTTTTTTAGGCTTAGCCATTAACGAAATTAATCAGCCGGGGTTGACAATCAAAAAATATGTGTATATACTCCTAATTATGTTTGAACAAGAGCTTGACCCATCAATAGTGTCTCCTGATCTGTGCGTAGCGAACAATTTTCGCAAAATTTCCCGCACCTTGGTTCAGGCTTACGAAGAGGCTCTCAAACCAAGCGGTATTACCATCGCTCAATTTTCAACCTTGGGTACCCTAAACGGCGGTGGACCACTTTCAATTCAGCAGCTTGCTGAAGCAATGGAAATTGATCGCACCACATTAGCTCGAAATTTAAAACCATTAACCCGAAGCGGTCTTGTTGAGGTACGCCCTAACCCACAGGACCGTCGAGGCAAAATCGTCCAAATCTCGCAAGCGGGTTTACTCAAACTACAAGAAGCTGCTCCCCTTTGGTTAAGTGCCCAAACGCATTTTGTTCAGGGATTGGGCACTTCAGAATTGGATCATTTAATGAAAACGTTTGCACATATTCGTAAGCTGGCTGATTCGCAGTAGTTTTTTTTGGTCAAATATGTGTATATACACCATAAATCAAGAAAGGATCACTTATGAAGCTAAAAGAGCATCCAACCGTTATTTGGTTTAATAACTATGGTGAAAATCAGCCCGCTCCCCCCACCCCGATTGATGCGAAATGGCTTCAAGACCTTTGCTTATCTGCTGGCGCGGATGATGTTGGATTTGTGCATCTTGACAATCCGGCGCTTGACGATCAGCGAGAGGGCATTTTGCAAGCTTATCCTAAAACAAAGGCGCTCATCAGCATTATTCTGCGCATGAATCGAGAACCGATCAAATCAACCGCTCGTTCAATTGCCAATCGAGAGTTTCACACCGTTGGGCACGATGTGGATGCCGTCACGCACCGCATCGTTCGTCAATTGGAAGACCATCATATCGGCGCGCTCAATCCCTCAATGGCATTTCCGATGGAGATGAGCCGCTTTCCGGGTGAACCAACCTGGGTAGTTTCTCATAAGCCAGTCGCTGAAGCGGCCGGCATGGGGGTAATGGGCATTCACCGAAACGTCATTCACCCTAAATTTGGCAACTTTATTTTGTTGGGGACGATTTTGGTGGGTCAAGAGATTTCGGAATACGGCCGTTCTCTAGATTTCAATCCCTGCCTAAAGTGTAAACTTTGCATCGCCGCCTGCCCCGTTGGGGCCATCAGCGCAGATGGCCACTTTAATGGCACCGCCTGCCTTAACCACAACTATCGCGAATTCTTTGGGGGCTTTGTCGAATGGGCCGAAACCCTAGCCGATAGCAAAAACGCAGTCGCTTACCGTGAAGAAGTAACGGCAAGTG
>JBCCFD010000545.1:0-4621 GCA_039029915.1 Chloroflexota bacterium | reverse complement strand
TCATAAGCTGCGTGTATCATTTACTATTTTGATCACGCTAATTGGCTTTCCCTATTGCTCGGTGCCTGCGGCGGCGCAGATGCTCCAGACAGTAGCGAAGCAGCTAGTGGGGATGCCACAGGTGAAGTGTGTGGCGTCGAGAACCTGGCTCTTCATGAAGCAGGCAAGCTCACCGTCGCGACGGGTGAACCCGTCTTCCCACCGTGGATGTTGGATGATGATCCTAGCAGTGGTGAAGGGTTTGAAAGTGCTGTCGTTTATGCATTAGCGAGCGAGCTAGGCTTTGCGGCTGAGGATGTGCAGTGGGTGCGCACCTCATTTGATGAAGCGATCTCACCAGCAGAAAAACCATACGATTTTAACATTCAGCAATATTCCATAACCGAAGAGCGTGAAGAGATTGTCGACTTCTCTTTGCCCTACTACAACGTGCAAAAATCACTGGTTGCGCTTGACGGCTCACCCGCCGCCTCTGCCTCATCATTTGCCGACTTAGCAGACGCTAAATTTGGGGCCGTTGTGGGCACAACAGACCTGGATTATATTGAAAATGTCATCGGGGCTGAAGACGTTGCCGTTTATAACAACGAGGTTGATGTGGTCTCTGCAATGGTAGCTGGGCAAATTGATGCCACCGTAATTGGCTTGCCAACAGCTTACTTTATGACGGCCGTTCAGCTTGATAACGGCGTTATCGGCGGCGTCTTCTCCAGCGAAGACAATGAAGGGTTTGGCATGCTGTTCACCGAAGGCAGCGAATTAGTATCCTGTGTCAATGGCGCCATCGAAACGCTTTGGGATAACGGCACGTTAGAAGCTCTCTCAGAAGAGTGGCTACAAAGCGGCGGAGATATCCCCACAATTGAAAATTAAAGGGAGGCAAGGTGGAAACATTTGAAACGCCACCTCCCCCAAAAGTTCCAACTCAAAGAGAACAGATTATTCCGGTGCTGGTCAGCGTCATTAGCACCGGAATATTTTTTATTCTTGCGGGCTGGTTTATCAGTTCCTCCGAACAGTGGCCAGTTGTGCAAAAACAATTTTTCTCGTTGGAAGCAATGCGGGAATCTTTCCCAGACGTTGCTCGGGGATTTTGGCTTAATATCCAAATATTTTTTATCGCTGAGATATTCATTACAATTTTTTCGCTGCTTTTAGCAATCGCTAGGTCGCTGAAAAATCCAATTGCAACCCCCATCCGGTTTGCCGCCGTCTTGTTTATTGATGCCGTGCGTGGCGTGCCAGCTCTGCTGCTTATTCTGCTGTTTGGGTTTGGAATACCGGCGCTTCGACTGCCCGGCTTCCCATCGAGCGCGCTCTTTTGGGGAACCGTGGCGCTAATCATCAGCTATTCAGCCTATACGTCTGAGGTGTATCGGGCCGGTATGGAGGCGGTTCACAATAGCCAACAGGCAGCCGCCCGAGCGCTGGGACTGACCTATTGGCAAACGCTCCGTTACGCCATTATTCCCCAGGCCGTGAGAAATGTTTTGCCAGCCCTGCTCAATGGCGCTATTTCACTGCAGAAGGATGTGGCTTTGTTGAGTGTCATTGGCGTCCGCGAGGCGGTTCGCGCGTCTCAAATCTATACGGCGCGCACTTTTAACTACTCATCGCTGATCGTAGCGGCCGTGCTCTTTCTCTTAGCCAGCGTACCGCTCGCCCGCTTCACCGACCGGATTGCTCAGCAAGATCAAGAGCGACGCCTGCAGAGGACAAGATGACAACGAGCCTGCAAAAGCCAAAAATTAGTATTCAAAAGCTGACCAAATATTTTGGAACGAAGCTTGTTCTGCATTCAGTCGATCTGGATGTTCAGCCGCATGAGGTGGTCTGTTTAATTGGGGCTTCGGGATCGGGCAAGTCGACGCTTTTGCGCTGTATCAACCGCTTGTTTCCGTTTGATTACGGCCGTATTCTGCTTGATGGCGAGGATATCGAAGGAGAAGAAATGGAAGATAATGAGCTACGCCAGCGGGTCGGCATCGTCTTCCAATCATACAACCTCTTCCCCCACATGACTGTCCTCGACAATATTACGCTTGCCCCACGAAAGGTTCACGGCATAAGCCGACCAGAAGCAGAGCAGCAGGCGCGAGAGTTGCTTGAGAAATTTGATATGCAAGAACAGGCTGAGTCATATCCTGACCGACTTTCAGGTGGACAGCAGCAGCGCGTGGCAATCGTCCGCGCCATGGCTACAAATCCCGACGTTTTACTGCTCGATGAGGTCACGGCCGCTCTTGATCCAGAACTGATTGGTGGTGTGCTTAATATTATTCGCGATCTCAAAAATAAAGGGATGACCATGGTGATTGTAACTCATGAAATGGGCTTCGCACAGGATGTGGCCGACCGTGTTTGTTTCCTCGATCAGGGCAGAATTGTAGAAGAAGGGGATCCAAAGCAGCTATTTACCAAGCCGAAACATGAACGAACGCAGCAGTTTCTACAGCGTATCATTGAAGCGGGACGACTATAGCGCAAACGCAGGGTGAGTCATCAACTTTGCTGTTCCGATGCCTCTAAATTTAAAAACCCTTTTTAAAAATGCTTCGGAACCTCGGGAAAATGAATTTTGTGGCCGTTACTTTATTCAAAGCAGACGCTTCGTTTCACTCTATTGAGGGAGTATTTCATGGACACCGCCATCGTTCAAACAATTTACACCTATCACTATCATCGCTTTCGGGAAATTTGGAAAAGCATTATGACTTTAAGTGAGGCCCAATTTTTTCAAGAAGTGCCTTATTCCACTGGCTCATTGCACCAGCATATGGTTCACCTCATTGACGACGACTCAATCTGGTTCTCACGATTGCAGGGTAAGGAGTACCCGAAACCATTACGCCCAAAAGAGTTTTCAATCCGGGCGGATGTGTACGCAAAGTATCAAGAGATTGAAACCGAACATCTAAACTTCATTGCCAAAATCGATAACATGAATTTGCAACGGGAAATTAATTGGCTACCCAACCCGGCAATAGGTCCACAAATCGTAACGGCATGGCAAATATTATTGCATGTTGTCAATCACGGTACAGATCATCGAGCCCAGATTTTGCAGATTTTGCATGACTTCAATGCCCCAACCTTTAATCAAGACCTGATGGGATACCTTGTGGATTCTGGGTTAACTGGAGCCTCGAAAGAAGCGGAGTGAAAATTCGTAAAACATCTTGCCTAAAATAACAGGAAATCAGCGCACTTTTTAGAAAAACTGGCTGTTCTCTCAAGAAAAAATCAACCTCCTCAACCGAATCTCCCTGGCAGGTTAAGCGACAACATATTTACTCGACGTCAGTGAATTAAGGTGAGCACATACTCAAGATGACTGAACTGCTCTGTTCAACCTTGGTGCTTCATTGAGCTTTATGCTGTTCATTGATATACTAGCCTTGCGTGTTTTTGCAACTCTCGGGCGGTTTATCAAGCTATTTTGACTGATAAACCTTAAATTTCATTGTTATACTGCAATCAACGCATAAATTTGTTTAGAATCTAAAGTTTATACTGCAAAATGCGCAGTATAAGAAGAAAAATCAAGGTTTATACTGCGCATGCGCAGTATAATATATGTTAGGGCGGCTTATGTAAAGTTGCGTTGTGCCGCAGGTCGCAAATCTTGGTAATTTAAGGCAACTCTTCAAATCAAAACGCCACCCTAACAAAGGCTTAAAGCTGACGTGCAAAAAGAAGCAAGCACGCAGCTTAAGCAGTTAAATGGTGGACATTTCGTTAATAAAGGAGAGAGAAATGAAGAGTAAAATTAAGATTAAAATGGGAGATATTGAAATAGAATACGAGGGTTCTGAAGAATTTCTACAAAAAGATTTTCCTGAAATGTTGGCAACAATTGTTGAGTTGAAACAGCTTAACATTGAAGATGATCTTGAAGGCATAGAAGAGGATGATTTATCAGAAGAGAATTCTGTGGGGGGGTTTAAAGGTACTACAAGTACTGTGGCTGCCAGATTAAAAGTTTCAAGTGGCTCTGATTTAGTGATCGCAGCAGCTTCAAGGCTAACGTTAGTTCTGAACCAAGAGTCTTTTAGCCGCAGCGAGCTACTTAAAGAAATGCAAGCTGCTAAAGCTTATTACAAAACTTCATATCGAAAGAATTTGTCAAATTATCTAAAAACACTAGTCGGTGCTGATCGAATTCGCGAAGTAGCAAAAGATACATATGCGATGAGTGCAAGTGAACGCAACAAAGTGGAGACTAAACTTGCTGGATAAAAATCAATTAAAAGACCTTTTAAACAAATCCGACTTTAACAATCTAGATAAACTATTACTGATTCTTGCCTCTGATGGTGCAACCTCAAAGTCTGTATCTAGTATCAGAGAGATTGGCAAATCAACTGGTTTGCGAGCAGTTGCAAAATGGAATGTTTCATCATATCTAGGTCGTTCAAAGGGTTTAGCCATTTCCACTGATGATGGTTGGGAATTAACAAGCGATGGAATGCAGTATGTAGCCTCAATTGCTGAAGTTAATATTCAAGCTAAACCAATCAATGAAGCTGAATCTTTACGGAAACATCTTTCAACATTAACAGATCCAGATACCCGCGCATTTGTAGAAGAAGGTATAGCTTGCTTTGAAAACCAACTTTAT
>JBCCFD010000544.1:0-4652 GCA_039029915.1 Chloroflexota bacterium | reverse complement strand
GGTACAAAATCAGCGGCAACATGCACGGTGGCGAAATGAGTTTAAACAACATCTTTTGGACGTCGCTGGCCGCCCGTAATCGACTGTTTGGCTACATTGCAATGCATGATGTCAACTTGCCCACCACCGCTATGGCGGTGCCAATGGGGATTAATTTCCAAACATGGTTTAAAAACCCGACCCAAAACTATGAAGCGACCATTGATTATGTGTCGATGATGTGTCGGGTGGTTGATCCCATTGGGGCGATTGAAGGGCTGCCTGCTGCTGTCAACGGCCGTTTACAGTTCCAATACCGGGATGCTCAATGCCCGTGGACCGAAGGCAGCTATGAGCTGGTGGGCGAAAACGGCCGTTTGCACCTGCACAAAACAAGCCAGACCCCGGCCAATCAGCTTGACGCCAAAGGGCTATCCGCCCTTGTCTTTGGGACTTTATCGGCAGAAGAGGTCGTTTTCCGGCAGTGGGGGAACGTGTCAGAAGACGACGTTCAACTGCTAAGCCGCTGGTTTCCGACCGCTTTCACATTTAACACCAATAAATTTTAGGGAGCCAATCAATGAAAAGAACCCCTCTCTGGTTGACAATTGCGATTTTGGCTTGGCCGCTGGCCGCTTTGCTCGTTAATTTACTGCGCTTTGGCCGTCTAGACGGTATGGCGTGGGGGCAAGCTGGCTCCTTTTTAGGCGTGGGGCTGCTGTCTGGGTTTGGGCTGATCGGCACGATGTTAAAAAGCCCGAATCACATTATTCGCACATCTTCATTGATAGGCTATCTGGTGGTTTGTCCGTTTGCTTTTGCTGGGGCACTGCTGACTGGCTTGACTTGGCAGATTCCATTTCTGGGAACGGCCGTTCACGGCGGCTTGCCGCTTTTGGTGGGCACGGGCGTTGGTTATTTTCTGGGGTATCGCGTTACAGAAGAGTAACTTTTCAATAAGCCACGACGAAAATTTGGACAATCTTGCCGCTAAACGGATTGTTCGTAGGCAGCTTTAAGCCAGCTTTTAACATCCTCATCGATTTGATCAACGGCCGTTAAGATGACCACATGGGTCATCGAGCCGCTCCCCACACCCGAATCAGCAACGAGACGCTCATGATTTGGAGCCGGGTTGAGCTTGAGGGCAAAGTCAACGCGCGTTTGCGTTGCCGGTTTGATCAGGGCAAACTGCTTTTTACGGTGCAGTGCTACATATCCCTTGCGCACATTGAGCGAAATATCGGCGCCAAGCGTGTTGGCATACGCCATCAGTTCATCATAAATGGGGCGGAGGGCCGCTTTCTTTTTGGCATACTGAGCCGCAATCAGATCCTCACTTGACACGCTTGGTTTAAAGCGAAGGGCTGACCACGTTTTGTCGATCGAAATAAGGCGCACTGGCTCCCAGCCCCTATTTTTGATCGCTTCCCAATTGTTGTCTCGGGTGAGGTCGGTTTCCAGCTTGGCGCTTTTTTTAGGATAGGCGATCCAGAGTAGGCCTTCTTTTTTATTGATGGCAGAAACGGCCGTTTTGACCCACTGCGCCAGCTCATCCCCAAATTGCACAAAGAGAAAAACGGCCTCAAACTGCGCGTTTGCCTCAGTGGAAAGTGCCAGATCAGATAATGAACTCGTTAAATGGGCTAACATTGGCTCCGATGCGTTTAATATCAACAGGGATTGATTGGGTTTGAGCTGCAGTTTTTTTATTAAAGATGGATCACTCATTTGTGCTTCCTTTTTTACCCACCGTGAAACCAAATAATTTGGGTGTTTCGCGCCCCATTTTGAGAATACGCCACCTCGGTTAAGCGATATTTAAAACCGGATAAAAAGATCTACGATTTTTCAGTAAAAGCTAAAAAATAAGAAAAGGCGTCATTTATTTCTTAAATGGGCCCAGATTTCGCAAATTTCGCGAATAAAAAGATAAAAACTCGCGTCATCCGTGCTATCAGCGTCCTATTTTTGAAAACTGAAAAGCCCTGCAAAATGGTAAAAACCTATTGACGTCAGCCAGCATGAACAGTATACTACCTGTCGGTTTTTAACAAGCCACCCAATAAAGTTCGGGGCGTAGCTCAGCTTGGTAGAGCGCACGGTTTGGGTCCGTGAGGTCGTCAGTTCGAATCTGGCCGCCCCGACAGAAAGTGTCACGTATCACAGCCACCCAACAACTTCCAACCTGACACCTGACACTTAAAAACCTGACACACCCCTGCGACAGTGGTGTAGGGGTAACACAACAGCCTTCCAAGCTGTTATCCCGGGTTCGAATCCCGGCTGTCGCTCTTAACAATTTACGATTTACAATTTACGATTTACGAACTTGGTCCCCAATCGTCAATCTAAAATCTAAAATCGTAAATCTCCGGGCCCTATAGCTCAATGGCAGAGCAAACGGCTCATAACCGTTGGGTTCTTGGTTCGAATCCAAGTGGGGCCACTTGTAAATGACACGGCCGTTTCCCATCGGAAACGGCCGTGTTTTTTTTTAAATTTCACTTTTTTAACTATCTCTTGGCTTCTTAACCAAATTAGCCAAGTGCCAAAAACCATGCCAAAAAGAAACAACCAGCGATGAACAGCCACCAGTATCCAGAGCGGGATAAAATCTAAATAGTTGTACGCATATACCCCTCTAATTGTGATAAGCGAACCAACGTTGATTTCTTTATCAACAACAGTCTCAATATTCTGGACCGCCGCTGGAATAGCCCCCACTAGAATGACTGCCGCAAAGACCGAACCAATCAAAAAGCCAATGCACAATCGGGCGATTTTTAGCTCCCGTTGGTGCTTAATCTCTTTAAATGCATAGCCAGTTAATGCTAGGAAGCCGGACGACAGGGTAATTAACCAAACGCTCCACTGTTGTAATAGCTTTAAGGCCTCTAAATGCAAGTTCACCAAGATTTCTGGTTCCATGTTCCCTCACCTCTTTAATTTTCTGGAAATTGTTGTAAGCACGAAATTGAAAATAAGTATATTCAAAAATTTTCGAGCCTCAAAAATAGGACCAGTCAAATCGAATAATTTGTTTTGAAAACGGCCGTTTCGATAAAGACCTCCGCCGGGGCGTCGCCCCCAACCACAAAACCGATACGGCCACCGGCCGCCAGCTCACCCACGACGACCGCCTCCTCTCCGCCTCCTTCATCGCCATCCTCGATGACCTCTACAAAACAGGCAGTATCCTCATAGGCACCGCTGAAAGCGCCGTCGTCAAACCCTACGATCCCTTAACCGAGATGGAGTTTTAATAAATTATGACTCACCAAGAAATAAACGACCTTCCCCCCGAAGTCCTCTCCCTCGCTCGCATGCTCGTCCGCGTCTGCCGCACCCCCCCGGCCGCTACACCATCAACTTTGAAGTCTCAGATCATAAGCGTAGAATTGAAACGGCCGTAATAGCTAAGGTGGAAACTTTAAAATCCTTAAACCCAATCAAAGAAAAAAGAGAATTTAAGACCTAGAAATGAATTTAAAAACAATCAATCGTATAAGAATTTCACTTATAGTTGGTTTTGTCTTGCTGGCATTTTGGGGACTGATATTAGATTTTCAATATCCAAATGGTGACTCATGGATTCTAATCAATTCGGAGTTTGGAAGGTTCCTAGCTCATGTTTTGATTGGATTAGGACCTGAAATTGCTGGTATTGCTATTGGTATCATCTCAATTGATTATTTTAATGAAAAGCGTCAAAATCAATCTGCTCAAATTCAATTAAAAAGTAAATTGATTAGGGAGTTAAGAAGCAAAGTAAAAGACGTTGCTCTAAATGCGGTGGAAGAATTACAGGAACACGGGTGGGTTATCGACGGCTCACTGATGGGAGTAAATTTAACGGATGCAAATCTTGAAGGTGCAAATTTAAGGAATGCAAACTTAAATCAATCAACGATGATTGGATGTATATTGAATGAGTCAAATCTTTACAGGTCATCGCTTCAAAATGTGGACTTAACTTTAGGAAGTCTGCAAAACGCAATTTTGCCAAGAGTCGATCTTTTTTTCGCTACATTGAACTCATGTAAATTCAAGCATGCCAGGATGCGCAGAGTAAATTTTCAGAACACCGCTTGCAAAGCAACAAATTTTATAGAAACAGATCTTCAGGGGAGCAACTTCCAGCAAGCGTTGTTATTAGGGGCAAATTTTGCAGGTGCAGACTTACAATGGGCCGATTTCGATTCTGCAAACATCACTCTCGCAAAATTTGATGGAGCAAATATGAAAAATGCACGCAATTTAACCCACGGGCAAATTTTTCAAGCAAAATCCTTGAAAGGTGCGATCATGCCGGATGGGAATATATTTGAAATGTGGCTTGAGATCCAGAACTTAAAAGAAGATTGGGATTCCCGAATCAACAGCATATCTGACTTGGAAGAAGAATAAATTTAGCTTTATGCAAAGCCATTCGTTCATATGCTTAAAGTATGTACGGCTATTTTGAGCAAGTTAATGAATCATTTGACTTCTTCACATTTAATCGTTTAACATTGGTCTTAAATTGGGTAAGTTGTCTTTCTTTATATGGCGAATAGAGAGAGATAGTAATAAATGGTGACAATGTGTAATTGAAAGAATCGTCCCCATAAATTCACCCAAAAACTGAATATTTTTCTTGCTTGACTAAATTAGTAAGTCAGGTCGTGTTT
>JBCCFD010000543.1:0-4688 GCA_039029915.1 Chloroflexota bacterium | reverse complement strand
CAGCAAAAATTTTTGTTTTTGCATCGCTTTCAAAAAAGACAATTAAGTGAAACGAAGTTCCTGCTTTGAATAAAACGACGGCTAAAAACTTCGTTTTCTCGAGGTTTCGAAGCTTTTATCTAACAAGGCTTTCCATTTAGAAACTTCGGCACACTTAAGCAACCTGATGATAAGGAAGAGAGATGACGCAAATTGCAGAAGGGGAACTGCTTTGGCAACCCTCACGTGAAACTGTTGAACAAGCTAAGCTAACAAAGTACATGGCGTGGCTAGCTGAACAAAAAAAGCTAACATTTAGTAACTATCGCGAGCTGTGGCAATGGTCAGTGAATGAGATTAGTGATTTCTGGGAGTCATTGTGGCAATATTTTGAAATCGTTGCGTCTCAACAGCCTGAAACCATTTTGGATGATGAAGGAATGCCCAATGTGCAGTGGTTCAAAGGAGCACGGCTAAATTGGGCAGAGAATATTTTATCCAAAGCAACCGATCAACGGCCGTTTCTTCTCTACAAAGCTGAAGATGACAATATCATAGAAATAAGCTGGCCAGAGATGACCGCCAAAGTAACGGCATTGCAACAGGCGCTCAGAGACATGGGCGTTCAAAAAGGAGATCGGGTTGTTGCCTATTTGCCTAATATTCCTGAAGCGATTGCAGGTGTCCTGGCAGTTACTAGCTTAGGCGCAATTTGGTCAAGTAGCTCGCCTGATTTTGGCACGCGTAGCGTGCTGGACAGATTTACTCAAATTGAGCCAAAAGTTCTCCTTGCTGTCGATGGGTACACGTATAATGGCAAGCCATTTGATCGAATTGATACAGTTGGTGAAATCCAGAATGCCCTACCAACTCTTGAAAAAACTATTCTTATTCCGCTCCTCAATGCCACACCAGATGCCTCAAAGCTTGATAATATTGTGATGTGGCATGAGCTAATGGTGCCAGATGAAAAACGGCCGTTGCAGTTTGAGCAAGTGCCTTTTGATCACCCTCTCTGGGTTCTATACTCATCTGGCACGACAGGTTTGCCCAAGCCAATTGTGCACGGGCACGGCGGCGTGCTGCTTGAGCACTATAAATCGGTTGTTTTTCACAACGACTTAGGGCCAGAAGACCGCTTCTTTTGGTTTACGAGCACGGGCTGGATGATGTGGAATTATCTGATTGGGGCGCTTCTTTCAGGTGCCACCGTGCTTTTATTTAACGGCAGCCCCGGATATCCGAATCTGAATACCCTTTGGGCTTTTGCAGAGCAAACCGGCATGACCTACTTTGGCCTGTCACCAGCTTACGTCTCTGCTTGTATGAAGGCTCAAATTGAGCCAAAACGAGATTATGATTTGTCAGCCCTGCGTGGGATTGGGTCAACCGGTGCGCCACTGCCCGTTACAGGCTTTGAGTGGATATATGAACATGTCAAACCTACCGTCTCACTTGAATCATTGAGCGGTGGCACAGACTTATGCACCGCGTTTGTTGGCGGGGCCCGAACTGAGCCTATATTCGCCGGAGAACTGCAGGGTGCGTCACTGGGGGCTAAAGTCGAATCTTTTGATGCTGACGGTCAGCCGGTTAAAAATGAAGTAGGTGAACTGGTCATTAGCCAACCTATGCCCTCGATGCCCATTTACTTTTGGAATGATCCCGACAAGGCGCGTTACCTTTCCAGTTATTTTGAGATGTTTCCCGGTATTTGGCGGCACGGCGATTGGATAAAGATCAATGATCGGGGTGGGTGTGTGATATACGGCCGTTCTGACTCCACCATCAATCGCAAAGGGATTCGAATGGGAACGAGCGAAATTTACCAATCCGTTGAATCTCATCCAGAAATATTAGATAGCCTCGTAATCGATTTAGAAATGCTCGGTCGTGACTCGTACATGCCGCTTTTTGTGGTATTGAGAAAAGATAGTGAGCTGACTGATGAACTAAAAGATAGAATCAATAAGAAATTGCGTCTTGATGCCTCCCCTCGTCATGTTCCCAATGAAATATTCCAGGTAGAGCAAATTCCATACACGCTCAGCGGCAAAAAAATGGAGGTTCCCATCCGGCGTATTCTTCTAGGACACGACATGAGTAAGGCTATCAATACAGGCGCCATGCGAAACCCAGAGTCTATTCAGTTCTTTATTGATCTTAGGGATACGCTTAGTGAGCATCCATAAATAATTGATGGGATTGATAGATGCAGCTCTAGTGTTTAGTTAACCGTCATTTGATGGATAAAAACCGAGCAGAAGGTTGATGAAACCTCAGGTTCTGTTCAGTGAGATTTTCATTAGCTGATACTTGACAGAACGCGAGTAACCTAAGCCTTTTAAGTGAAACGAAGTTCCTGCGAAGTTTGCATAAAAACAAAACTTGTTTTTTAGACGGTCACTTAGCTGAATTGGGGGCCACTGGTGTGTCAAAGGCTAAATCGTTCAGCCTAATGACCAGTAAAAGAATAGGCGGGAATGGATGGGAGTCGAACCCACCGCCGCTTGCTCTGCGCAACCGGCCACCAGTTTTGAAGACTGGGGCACTCACCGGAGCACAACCACTCCCATCCAGAAGTTTACCCATTCTCTTTAATTTTGCGAATACGGGTGAGCATAAGTAGGATTTTCAGTTTTCAAGAAATAGGATGCAGATGACACAGCTTATGCGGATAAAAGGATAGAGGTCTGTAAAATCTGCATCTATTATAAGGCTTAAATAATACCTATTCTTATTTTTCAGCTTTTATCACCCTAACGGGATTGAATACCCCGCCATTGGTAGCGAGAAAAATTTCTCCTAGCCTTCGACACCTCATCCGCTTGCGGCGAGGTAGTTCATTGAAAAACCAAAGAGCATGAGCGGTCTGCCAGCACACACGCTTTTGGCGGTGGCCATGATTTGAGATTCACTAGCTGACAAGATATGAGTCTAAGAAACAACTTGACAGGTATGCTGCGATTCGATAGAATTTGCTTCCTTGTTAAAAATTAAATTCTCCCCCTGCCGGGATAGCTCAGTTGGTAGAGCACTTCACTGAAACTGAAGGTGTCCCCAGTTCAAGTCTGGGTCCTGGCACTGAGGCGAACATCCAAGTTTGCTCAATCATTACCTAGCTGGGGAATCCCAAAATCATGCGGGCGTAGTTCAGTGGTAGAACGTCTCCTTGCCAAGGAGAAGGCCACGAGTTCGAATCTCGTCGCCCGCTCTCTAGTCGGGCAGGCTCATTGCCTGCCCGATTTGTTTTGGCGACGTGGCCAAGTGGTAAGGCAGAGGTTTGCAAAACCTCCATTCACCGGTTCGAATCCGGTCGTCGCCTCCTTATCTACTCAAAACCCTTGCTTAGTCGGCAAGGGTTTTTTTATTTCTCGCGATTTTTTTTGCAAGCTTTCTTGAACAGTATAAGCCTTTATTTTTCAAGTGGCTGAAAAAGGTAATATGCAGCAATTAAATATTCCCACATCAATTGATCAACTTGATCCGGGTGAATGGGCTTCGTTTGAGCCATATTTTACTCAACTCATGAACCAGCCAATCACGCCTGAAAATGCTGGAGACTGGCTGATGGGCTGGTCCAATTTGGCGAAGCTTTTTGAGGAGTCGTTTGCTTGGGTGTATATCCAAAAATCAATTGACACAACGAATGAAGCCTTTGAACAAACCTTCTTAAAAATGATTGAAGCGGTCTTGCCTGAAGCGACAATGGCTGATAATCAGCTTAAACTGCGTCTTTTGAGCGAGGCACTGCCTTATTTGCCCGACGGTTTAGAATTAACTGTAAAAAATCTAAAAACCGAATCAGAGCTTTTTCGCGAGGAGAATATTCCGCTTAATACAGAGCTTGAAAAGCTTGGAAATGAGTATGATAAACGCACGGGTAGCCTCTCAATGGATTGGGAAGGGGAGCAGAAGAATTTAAGTCAGCTAGGGGTCTATTTAAATCGTAAAGATCGTCAGATTCGGGAAAAGGCTTGGCGTGGCACAATGGGCTTATGGCTAAGCGAGCGTGAAAACCTGAATGCGCTTTATACAAAGATGCTAAAGCATCGTGTTGAGGTGGCCAAAAATGCTGGATTTGATGATTTCCGCGCTTATTCTTTTCTATCAAAAAAGCGCTTTGATTACACGCCAGCCGATTGCGAAACGTTTCATAATGCAATCGAGCAAGTGGTTGTACCGGCTGCCCAAAAAATATATGCGCGTAAGCAATCCTTATTAAACGTTGACCAATTGAGACCATGGGACGTTTCTGTTGAGCCTGGAGATACGCCACCGCTTGCACCCTATGAAGGCCAAGATAGCTTGATTCAACATTCGTTGAATGTTTTCCAACAGATTGATCCCCAGCTAGCCCATTACTTTGGCACGATGGCTGACGAAGATTTATTGGACTTAGATACTCGGAGCGGGAAGGCTTTGGGCGGTTACTGTAGCCGCTTGGCACTGAGAAAACGGCCGTTTATTTTTATGAATGGCGTTGGCTTACACGATGACGTGCAAACGCTTTTGCATGAAGCTGGACATGCGTTTCATGAATTTGAATCCAACAGCTTACCTTACATCTGGCAAACTGAATCTCCAATGGAATTCAGTGAAGTGGCCTCTATGGCCGCTGTGGTCCTCGGCGACGCCGAAAAGCATCAAGTATTGCGTGCGTTCCCAGTCGGGTTCGCCGAACTCCCAGAACGAACCGCCGGTCGTAT
>JBCCFD010000542.1:0-4716 GCA_039029915.1 Chloroflexota bacterium | reverse complement strand
TGACCCAGCTCATGCGCCAAAATGCTCATCCCAAAAACATCATCTGAATGATTGTGCAGTATGAACGGGTTTACGCCCTGAACCCCGGCTGAGAAAGCTGTGCTCACTTTGCCCTGATTGGGATAGACATCAACCCACCTGCCCCCTAATGCCCCGTGCCGCAATGTTTCCACATACTCTTTGCCTAGCGGTTGCATACTTGCAGCAATCCATTCAACGGCCTGCTGATAGGTAATGGGCAGGGCTTGTTTGGTCAGGGGAGCCTTGACATCATATTCATATAAGGTTTCAACCTCCAGAATCTTTTTTCGTAACCGCCAATATCGATGCCAAACGGGCAGCTTACGTTTAAAGACGTCAATGAGGTTATGAAACACGCCATGCGGAATGCGCTTGGGATCAAGAGACGCCGCTAGCGAAGAATCGTACCCACGTGCTTTTGCCTTAAACAGATCTTGCTTGACGCTCCCCGTAAGCACCTGAGTTAATGTGTTTTTTACTCCTAAGTGGGCATCATGAAAGCTTTCGTAAGTTGTACGACGAAGCTCACGGTCAGGATGGACAATTAACGGCAAATAAGTGCTTTGGGCAACAGCATGCGGCGTGCCACTGCTATCAAAAGCCGGTTGAAACGTCAGATCGGCGTCAGCAAGCTGCCTATAAATATTGACGGGTGTGTTAAAAGAATCCCCCAACTGCGCCAACACCGCCTCAACTTCTGCCAAGCGTGTATGAGGTCTGCGCTCATCAAGCCAATCAAAGTAGCGAGTATAAATCGCGAGGCGAGCTGATTCGGTTTGTAGCTCATTAAGCCGCACTCGACCTATGGCCATGAGCTCCGGCTCAGCAAACGCGACGCTGGCGTTATACTGGGCCAGCAATGTTTGAGCTTTCGCTGCTTGAGCGTTAGCGGTTTCATCGCTGGCATCTGCGGCTGCTTTAAGAATGGCATAAAGTTCGATATGTTTTGTTTGGCGGGCCACTTCGGCCCTCAGTGCCAAAAAGTCAGCTAAAACATCAGCCGAATCATTCAATCTACCCTGAAACTCAGCCAATCGAGCAAGGGCATCAACAACAGTCTCACCCGCCCTCAACCAATCTTGGTCAGTGGGAAAGATAGTGGATAAATCCCACTGTCGCTCAACGGACATCTCACTTCTACTGCGTAATATATTTTGCGATGACATAACAATTACGCCGCGTGAGCGACGACCTCCACCTCGATAAGCCACTCCGGATCGACGAGTCCAGAGACAAACAGGGTTGTAATGGCTGGGCGTACGCCGTTGAGCATCGCTTGGCGCACTTCAATTAGAGCGTCCATGTCTTCCCGTCGGGTTAAGAAGAAAGACATCTTCACAATATCTGACAGCGTCATCTGCGCTTCTTTCAAAACGGCCTCCACATTTAAAATCGCCTGCTGGCATTGGCCCGCAAAGTCGGCAGGCAGTGAGCCATCCTCACGCACCCCCACTTGTCCAGAAATATGCAGGACTCTGGCTTCGGCACGTGTTTCAACGCCATAGGCGTATATCCCATGGTATGGTTCACCAACAGGTGAAGGATCATGCCGCATTGATACAGCGTCTTTATTATCTATCTTATTTATGGTTGTCATTATTTTCCTCGCATTATTTTGCCTGCTTGTTTAGGCAAAAAATCAATCAATTAAACGGTTGCGAGAAAATTACCAAAGCAAGCGTTCCAAAAGCGTTCCCAAGCCGAGCCTGCCACACCGCTTCAATTGGGTTGCACGAATTGGCTTGGCTTTTGTTGCTTCAGGTTAGAACGGCGAGGTAAGCGGGGGGATTACGGCCGTTTCCATCACAAAGAGGAGGTACGGTATAATGACTATTTAGTCTGGCACACCGTCTCCAACACATCCTAAAATGGATGTAAATCGAAAACGCATTTCAGTTTAATATTGAGGGGTTTTGAGTACCAAATTTTAAAGCTATCGTGCTATTCAAAGCGAAAACTTCGTTTCCTTATGAGTGAGTCAAAATGATTTTAGCCAAGGCCACATTTGAACAGAAAACAATAAACGAGCACAGTCGTGAAGACATTGCTGATGAGATAGACAGCTACCTGTCATTTTTATTAAAGAATGGGCAAATCTATCAAAACGATCTCTTTGCTTGGATCAACAAAACCCCTACGGCCTATGTCTATCTCGCCTCATCTGAGGCGACTTTAGAAAAGCATCATTCCCAATATGGAAAGCAGCAATTAAACCAGCTGGCGGAAAAATTTGGCATCACAGTTCGGTGGCAAATATTGGATGATGATATTCCTGAGGAAACAATCTCTTGGCAATCCGTTACGGCCTTCGTGTTGACGACTTCAATGTTTGAACACGCCTCACCGGTTTGCCAACTTTCAGACGGTCGGGAAATTCCTATTTTTAGTCTACCATTGTCTGACCAAGAGAGAGAAGGGATTTACTTTTGGCAAAAAAGCTACCATAACCATGATAAAATATGGCTGGCCTCAGGTGATTTAGAAACGGCCGCTTATAAACAGCTTGCTGAAGCAACGAGTGAATTATCAAAATCAGGTCGGGACCTATGCGCCAAAATTGAGCAGGCCACAGAAAAGCCGACCTACTATTATTTATGTCGGTATTTTGGCAGGCGGCGCGGTGAGGAACTGCGCCTCTGCCCGGGCTGTGGCAAAGCGTGGCGCGTGGTGGGACAATCCAAGACAGAAAATTCGTTTTGGGCGTTTGATTATAAATGTGAAGCCTGTCGGCTCGTGTCACATCTCGCCAGCAGCCAGGAAGATGAAAGACGAGCAGTTGTTGGTGAGTATAAGAAATCATCAATGTAGGGATAGTGTAACGGGCGTTTAGGGCGTGATTTTGAGAGAATAACGGCCGTTTTCATCACAGCAATAATGTGCAATATAAATCCGACCGCTCAATGAATCGCATTGGAAAATACAAGGCGAAGCCAATGATTGAACAAGCTGAAAGAGCAATGATATTTACATTGAAACCATTTGGGGCTCTCGACATGGTGCCGGTTATCAAACAACAATGGATGAAAAGGGGCTTTTACAGGTAACAAATATTTTGTGGCGAGCCTAAGGAAGCTCAATCCAACGACGCGGTTGGAGGCGATGTTTTTACGGCCGTATTATTTAGTCTAGGTCAACAGCCCGATTTAGATCATAGCTACTATTCGTTTTATGATTCTCTCTCTTCTATAATGCCACCCATGAAAATTGTAACCTTGCTCCCTAGTGCTACCGAAATAGCCTGTGCGCTTGGCCTTCGCGATTCGCTGGTTGCCGTCAGTCATGAATGTGATTTTCCGGCTGACGTTTCTGCTTTACCCACCATCGCAAGCAGTATTTTGCCTCACGACTTGACAACCCAACAGATTGATGATGCCGTTGTCCAAGCCGTCAAAGACGGCAGCGCGCTCTATCAGGTCGATGGTGATTTATTAGCTCATCTCAATCCAGACTTAATCATCACTCAAGGCGTCTGTGATGTTTGTGCTGTCAACCAAGGCACTGTGGAACAAACGCTTTTGTTTTTGCCTGATTTTGTAACGAGTGATGTCCGCATTCTATCTCTATCTGGCGCCAACTTTTCAGGCATTCTGAGAGACATCCAGCTGGTTGCGGCTGCAACCAATACCCAAACTTTCGCTCAAGATTTAATCAATACTGCCAAACAGGACTGGCAGACTCTCTCAGATACTCAGCCAGAGACCAAACCTAAAGTGGCCATGATTGAATGGCCAGACCCATTCTTCTACGGCGGTCATTGGGTGCCCGAAATGGTGGAAGTAGCTGGTGGTATCGACGTTTTAGGTCAATCTGGTTTAGCCTCAGGTCGCTGCACCAGCCACGACATTATCCAACAGGACCCTGATTTCATCATCTCGATCGCCTGTGGCTATGACTTGGATAAAAATCTAGAATTCGCTCAAATGCTTGCTCAAAATCCAGAATTTAGTCGCTTAAAAGCAGTTCAAAATAATAATGTTTGGGCGATGGATGCCAATAGCTATTGCAGTCGGCCCACCCCAAGAATTGTCGAAGGGGCCAAAATGCTACAGGCGATATTTTTAAATCAGGCCCATGATGCGGCAGGGGTAATCAATGCGAAAACGATTGGCAGCAGCCGCGTTTGACGGTTATGCTGGCATCTACAAGCGATTGATGATCAAAGTAGAACCAATGGGTATAACGGCCGTTTTCACCACAAACCTAATCGAACGATTGCCAAAATAACTTCGACTTCTACTTATTTAATCGCCAGTCAAACGAATCGGAAAATTCTTCAACCCACGCAAGGCAATCGCATCACGCCAAATGATGTCAGACGAAGGTATTGCTAATTGCATTTCTGGAAAACGGGCGAATAGCATCGGAAAGGCAATTTGACCTTCCATGCGGGCTAATGGCGCCCCCAAACAGTAGTGTGCACCATAGCCAAACCCGAGGTGTTTGTTTGGCTGGCGAGCAATATCGAAGCTGTTCGGGTTCTCAAACATGCGTGGATCACGATTGGCAGCAGCCACAAACAAGGCCACGCTTTCACCTAGGAGAATTATATTCCCGTTCATTTCAACGGCTTCCTTGGCAATACGCGGTGCAACTTGTTGTACTGGCGTGGTATAGCGTAAGGTTTCCGCAATCACACCGTCGACTAGACCAGGATCAGCCTTAAATTTGGCCAGTTGATCAGGATGCTCTAGCAAT
>JBCCFD010000541.1:0-4750 GCA_039029915.1 Chloroflexota bacterium | reverse complement strand
GCGTTACACAGCTCGGTAAGATTGTGTGGTGGGATGTTTGTGGCCATACCAACGGCAATCCCATTGGAGCCATTGAGCAGAAGGTTAGGCAGTCTGGCTGGGAGCAGCTCTGGTTCTTGCAGGCTGTCGTCAAAGTTTGGGGCAAACTCTACGGTATTTTTATCAATATCTTCAAGAAGCTCGTGCGCAATGCGAGCCAAACGGGCTTCGGTGTAGCGCATGGCTGCCGCCCCGTCGCCGTCAATGCTGCCAAAGTTACCTTGCCCGTCAACGAGTAGGTAGCGGAGGGAGAAGGTTTGGGCCATTCGAACCATTGAGTCGTATACGGCCTGATCGCTGTGAGGGTGATATTTACCTAAAACCTCACCAACGATACGAGCGCTTTTACGGGTCGGCGTGTTGGCGCGAATGTTCATGTCCCACATGGCGTATAAAATGCGGCGGTGAACCGGCTTTAAGCCATCTCGAGCATCGGGCAGGGCGCGAGAGACGATAACGCTCATGGCGTAATCTAGGTAGGAATTACGCATTTCTTGATTGATATCTACTGGATTTACGATACCGATATTATTATCCAAAGTCAGCCTCCAAAGTGAGGGGATTTCATGCAAAGCAAGCTATTGCTTGTCAGCAGTGGTTTGTTTATTTGAGAATTTAAAAATGGGAACTTTAAGTAAACCGAAAAAAGTTTTCGGAGAAACCAGTAACGCTTTATTCTTGAAATTTTTTGCTTCTCACTTAATGATTCTAGGGTGTGTTGGAATCTATGATTGCGACAATATTCGGCTTGAGTTTTAGACATAGATTTACAAAGCCCATTGGGAAATAAATTGCTAATTTTAGGGTCAATCATTTCCACAAATTAATGGCACCATTATACCAGATTATGTCAAAATTTTCGAGTTTGCTTATCGGTCAGGATTAGGTCAATGGTATGGCTAATGTTTGGGAGATTATTTCGTTTAACGGCCGTAAATCCTGAGCCGTTTGCTGGTCATCTACATCCACATCAAGCGTGTTTAAAAGCGTGTGCGCCTCTTTTACAAACTGTTTCTCAGTAGCTTGGTGATGAACGATTAACGTTAACAATATTTGAGCGGCTTGGTGATTGCTTTCCCAGATAAAGAGGTGACTCACTCCGGATAAAAGCTCCATTAAAACCGGGAGAGCATTCACCTGATAGGCAGTTTGAATCTTTGTTTTGAGTTCAGCCCAAGCAAGTTCTTTTTGCCCGACCATATAAAGCACCAGCGCATAGATTCGATAGCTTCTGAGCGCAATAATTTGATCATTCATTTCTTCGGCAACGGCAAAGCTCTTTTGGCAATCGTCTAGGGCCTGAGTCCAATTCTGCTCATGGTAAGCAACTTCTGAAAGATTTTGGTAAAGGGTGATTAAAAAAGGCTGGTTTTTCATTTTTTCAGCAATAGGGACGCATTCTTGGTAGTAATGTCGAGCCAACTCAAAATCCCCCAGATTAAAGTTGTTTGCGCCCAAATTATTGAGAATGTGCATCATCCCCCGTTCGTCACCTAATTTCTTAGCAATCGGGAGTGCCTCAGTTAGATAATCAATGGAGAGTTGATAATGACCCAGACGTAGATTCACACTGCCGAGATTGACTAAGGGTTTGGTCAGTTCTTCTAATTGACCTGTGCGTCTATGAATAGTGGCGCATTCGTTGAGGAGAGAAACGGCCGTTTCAAAGTCACCGTTTTGGATATGTAGCACCCCACAAAGATTGAGCGTGAAGGCCAGCTCTGATTGGGCCTTCGTTTGTCGCAGTAAATCAACGCTTTTTAGAGATGTTTCAAGGGCGTCTCGTAGTTGGCCAACTCTGAATAAGAACACAGCGTACAAACTGAGTAATTTGCCCCAGCCCATGCCAAACTGTTTTTGCAGCGCCTGATTGGTCTCAAATAGAGTAACGGCCTGCTGAAATAAAAGCTTACCTTCGCCAAATGCGTTGGAGAAAATATAAAATTTTGAAAGCGGATTAGCGGCAGCCACTATTTGTGCGCCGTTTTGATTTTTTAAAAGATAGTGCCACATGGCGTGGATGTTTCTATTTTCAATAAAAAAATCAATTTTTTGGTCTAATGGGGCTTCCTCAAATTCAGTGACAAGCATCTGGCTAAAGTAGCGGCTGTGATGGTCATAAATAGGTGCCGTTTTAGGCAGATGTTCCTCAGCGTATTGACGAAGCAGTGGGTGAAAAACAAAACGGCCGTTTTGCCGACGCAGTAAAGAATTATTGACCAGCTCTCGAAGGGTTTGGTCTGAAACATGAGCCACCGCTTGAGCCGCTTCTTTTGTTGCACCGCCTTGAAAAACAGTTAGGTTCGCTAAGCCCTCCTGCACTTCTGAGGAGAGCAAATCCCAAGAGTGGTTGAATAAGGCGCGCATGCTGCGATGTCGCTCTGGCATATCATCAAACTCGACTACTAGTTCTACTGAACGGTTTTGTAGCTCTGAAAGCAGAGATGCGCAGGTATATAAATCGAGATGGGCCGCGGCGAGTTCAATGCTTAAGGGCATCCCCTGTAAAAAGTGGCAAAGTGAGACAATGTGTGACCATTGTTCATCTGGTTGAAAGTCAGGCACATGTTGCTTCGCATGCTGGATGAATAAGTCTGTGGCGGGCGCAGACACCACGGCCGTATCTGCCTGATTGGGCAATAATAATCCCGATAATGGCAGAATGGTGACCGTTCTCAGACGCGGTTTTTCTCGCGAGGTGAGGCATATTTTGAGACTGGATGCTGCTTGGGTGAATTGAGTGACCTGCGTTTGAACGGCCGTTAAAAGATGTTCAACATTATCAAGAACCAACAGCAATTCTCGGTTCTTGAAGTAATCACACAGAAAATCTCGGGGATTTCCCTGAGGTGGTAGGGTGAGGGCTAGGGCGGTGGCAACGGCCGTATCTAAAAACGCGGCATCCTCGACATCGGCCACCGGGACATAAAAAACACCGTCTAAAAACCGATCTGCCTGCTGCTGAGCAAAAGTCAGCGCTAAGCTTGATTTACCAACCCCACCAAAGCCACAAATCGCCAGTAGTGGTGTTTTATTTTGGATTAACCATTCATTGAGATGCTGTAGCTCCCCTTCTCGTCCCACTAAGTCAGTCTGATTAACGGGTCTAAATTTTTTTGGGGGAGCATTGCGTAACGCTTCAATTCGTTCGTAAACGGCCGTTGTGTCCGGCATGGGTTCAATACCCAGTTCATCCATCAAGGTTTCACAGCACGCTTGATATTGAGCCAGAGCAGACCCATACTGCCGCTGGTGGGCGAAAGCCAACATCAAGCGCCGATGCATTTCCTCATGCCAAGGTTCGATTCGCAAAATGCGCTGAATAAGGCTGGTAACGCTTGACCAGTGACCGTTTTTTTCTTCAATATCAACCATCGTGGCTAAGGCGTTAAGGAACTTGTAGCGATACTCTTCCTGTAGCTCTTGATGCCAAACTTGAAATCCCTCAGCGCCCTGCAGCGTAAGCTCACTTAGAAAATCGTTTTCATATAGCCCAATGGCGTGATTGAGGTCATTGGGGTCAGAAGAGGAGACGGCTTGCGCAAAGCTGGAGATATCCAGCGTGAGCGGCAGTGCCCCATTCAATTGAACGGTTTTACGGTTAACGTGCAAATAATTGGGCAACAGTTTTTGAAGATTGTGGAGGGCTTGTCTTAAATTGGCTTTGGCCCGCTCATCGACCATTTCCCCCCACAATAGCGTGGCTAAATGCTCCCTGCTGTGCGTTGTTGGATTAAGAACAACATAGGCAAAAAGGGCAAAGGATTTTTCAGAAATAAACCCCGTAACAGGTTGTCCCTCGAATTTTATAAACGGCCGTTTTAAGAATGTGAGCTCAAGCACCTTCAAATTTTATCACAGCATCTCAGGTTCAAAAACCGTGAACAAATAAGCCAATAAACGATCTATAAACGATTGAAATGGAAACTGTCTCTCAACAGATTGGTGAACAGAAAAATTATTTCTTGAAAACAATATTTTTTGATTTCTGTTTGCCTAAATGCTTTGTTACATAAGAAATTTTAAATTTTCACAGAGAAGAAGAAATTAAAAACTTTGGTAACAAAGTACTAAATCAGGGAGATGACGTGACTGAAAAATCTACTTACCAATTGTTGATGGTTCGTTTCTGGAACGAAGAAAATGGCTCGGATCCTTTTTGGCGCTGTCGAGTGAAAAATGTACGTACGGGTCAAGAAGTAGGGTTTGTAACGCCTGAAGCGTTTTTGGAGTTTCTGGAGGATCAAATACAAACACACTCAGAAACGATTGCTCCCAAAAGGAAAACAAAGTGAATTATTTTATTAAATTATGGCTTATTTTTTTGTTTTTATTTTTGATTGCCTGTGGAGGCAGCGAGGCTGAGCGCTCAGAAACTGAATCACCGCCCACGGCCGTTTCTGAAGCGGTGCCTACAGACGTACCAACCGTTGAGGTTGTTGAGGAAACGGCCGTTGATTCTACGGCCGTAGAACCCACAGCCATCGTTGAACCAACGGCTACGACTAGCGTGGAGGCGGATCAACCGACCTCGGAACCTGTCGAAGAAACTGTGGCGGTGCTGCCTAGAGATTTCAACGTGGTGGGCACTGCTGAGGCGACTGTTGATGGTGAATTGATGACCTGGTATATGCTGGCGGGTGAGCTTGATGGCACACCTCAAGCCAGCAGCACGTGGCAAAAAACCAGTGATGGCCAGTATCTCTTGATG
>JBCCFD010000540.1:0-4754 GCA_039029915.1 Chloroflexota bacterium | reverse complement strand
CCTCACTCGTATCGAAAAAAGTCTGATCCAAAGCGAAGCTCAAATGACGCAGGTTTTGAGGCAGTCTCCAAAGATGGTTTGGGGTGCATTTGGACTATCGCTTTTGAGCTGGGTGGGGATCATTTTTGAATACGGCTTAAGCCTGGCTTTCTTAGGGCTAGACTTATCATTAAATCAGGTTTTACTCTTACTGGTGGCGGCCCGAATTGCTATCTTGCTCCCTCTCCCCGCCGGTATTGGGACGCTCGAATCAAGCCAAATTTTAGGGCTCAGCCTGCTCGGCCTAGAAACCGCCATTGGGCTCAGCATCACCCTCGTCATCCGCGCCCGGGATGTGCTGCTGGGGCTAATCGGGGTAGGCTGGGGGTGGTATAAACTAAGAGGGGAGAGAAGAGGAGAGAATTTTAGCTAGAGCTAGAGCCAGAGCTGGAGGATATGTTTGTCAAGTTTATGGGGTTGCAAAGTGGCAGAGTGGCAAAGTGGCAAAGTGGCAGGGTGCAATAATCTCTAATTACCCAATCTCCAGTTACCCAATCTCCAATCACCCAATTCCTAATCCCCTCAATACTTGACACCTGACACCGGACACCTGATACTTATTCTCATGCGTTCTTTTTTAAGAGATATGTGGTCCATTTTTTGGCTGTTTGTCTGGCTGCTGGCCGGTGTGTTTATTGCTATTCAGGTATTATCTTGGCTGGACACGGAACGATGGCAAGCGATTGTGGGCACGGTTCAGGGGATCGATTCGGTAGAAACGGCCGTTCGCGTCATTGGCACACTCTTTGCCGCCACGTGGGGTGTTCATTTGCTCAATCGATTACCTTTCATTCGGGGTGCACTCATTTCCCGATTAGGATTCACGGCAGGCACTCCCAATCTATTGCAGCTTGTTACCTTTTCCTTTGTACACGGTAACGACAATCACCTGTTTAGCAACACCCGCGATCTGCTTATCTTTGGCGGAGTAATGGCGATGCTTGTTCCCTCAATGCAGGCCTTTATTGTTGGCTCGCTAGTCGTTTTACTTATAGCGGCTGTTGGATTTCTTATTTACGAGCGAAAAGATGCGCCCATCGTTGGCGCAAGCTGTGTCCTTATGGGGTACTTTAGCTTTGATTTAGTCTATGGTTTCTTTGCCTTAGGCATCGGTGGTACTATCACCGCTTGGATCATGCTCATCCTTTTTGGCCGAAAGATATGGGGCGTGCTCCGCTTTCGTGCTGAAGGTGTGTCTCACATCGCTCATATTTGGGGCTTTATTGGCGGTGTGTTTAGCGCAGCCGCGCTAGTGCGTTTGGGGTTTGTTTAATATTAGTGATAGCATATCAAGCTACACATCACTTTTGAATAGCGGGGTGATAAATCACCCCGCAAACGGTAAATGCACCCCTTCGGGGCTTCAAAAAGCCCACAGGGCGCCTAAAGAGTAGCCCAGTGATTCATCACAGGGCGATGCGAACTAAACCGATGTGTAACTAAATAAGTGATAAGTCATCTCGTAATAGTCTGAAAATTTTCAAGATAACCATCCAAATTCATGACCAAATGTAACCTACAGCTTGAAACTTGTTACCTAATTAACCTGATATGCAGGTTTTCTTGTGAACTCTACTGGCAAGAACATAGCATGCTATGTCCTTATGATAATCATCACACCTGATAATCGCAACTGGCACATGGGGTTCATCAAGAATGGTCTACAAAAATCTATCCTAAATCAATTATGAAAATAGTTACCGTTGAAGAAATGATTGCCATTGAAGCCGAGGCTGATGCAGCTGGGGTGAGCTATGAACAGCTCATGGAAACGGCCGGAAAACGAACGGCCGAAGCCATTATGGAACGGCTTGATGTGGAAGGAAAAGGTATTTTCGTTCTTGTAGGACCGGGCAACAATGGCGGGGATGGCCTAGTGGCGGGCCGCTACCTCGCTGAAGCGGGGGCCAATGTGGCATTCTATCTGCTGCAATCCCGCAACCCCGAAGAAGACGCTAATTTTGCCAAAATCCAGCAGATGGGGTTGATGGCTATTGAGTTTGGCTTTGACCATCAACTGCGCGTTTTACGTCACCGCCTGCCTATCACTGATGTTGTGATCGATGCCCTGCTCGGAACGGGCAATACGCGCTCTATCGAAGGTGACCTGGCTAAATTGCTCAGACAGGTTAGGGCAGGGCTATCTGCTACCGAAAAAAAGAGAGGTGAGGAGGCTACACAGCCTCTAACAAGCGTCTATCAAAGCAACAATATAGCAAAGCCGCAGGGTAACGATGTTACTTCTCGGTCACGTCGTCCGCTTGTTGTAGCTGTTGACTGTCCTTCTGGCATGAACTGCAACAGTGGCACACTCGATCCAGTAACCATCCCTGCCGACTTAACGGTGACTTATGGGATGCCAAAGCGGGGTCATTTCCTTTTCCCAGCGGCAGAAGCCTGTGGTGAACTCGTCGTGGCGGATATCGGCATTGCCGCGAATCTAACTGAGGTGAGGTCCGTTGCCGTGGAGGTTGCGACCTCTGAAATGGTGCGCGGGCTGCTGCCAAAACGGCCGTTAAACGGCCACAAAGGCACCTTTGGCAAAGTGGCTATCGCTGCAGGCAGTGCTCAATATCGGGGGGCACCGCTGCTAGCGGCTCGAGGCGCATTTCGAGCGGGGTCTGGTCTTGTGTCACTATGGATTCCCCAAACCCTTCGAGACTTGGCAACTGGATACCTCCCCGAAGCGACCTATCCTCGCATTGAGGCCAATGAGAGGCTCGACGAGCAAACTGCTCATGCCCTGCTTGAGCAAATTGAGCAGTACAAATCTATCCTAGTTGGTCCCGGCTTGGGTGAGGCAACTGAATTTCTGCTAACCCTTTTAGAGGGTATAAAACGAGCGGAACAGCATCCCCCTCTTATATTAGACGCTGATGCGCTAAATATTCTGGCGAAGCAACCAGATTGGCCTGAATTGCTCCCGTCAAACAGTGTCCTAACCCCTCATCCTGCTGAAATGGCTCGCCTCATGGGCATTTCTCTGGCTGAAATCAAAATGGAAAATCGGATAGAGCTTGCTCAATCGTGCGCTCGAAAGTGGGGGCATATTGTCCTGTTGAAAGGCGCCCACACTATTATTGCTTCCCCAAAGAAAAAGGCGCATATTCTTCCCTTTGCCAACCCGCTTCTGGCAGTGGGCGGGAGCGGAGATGTCTTATCAGGCGTTATTGCTAGCCTACTAGGGCAAGGTGTTGGGCGTATGGATGCGGCCATTTTGGGTAGCTATTTACATGCAGCCACGGCTTCACTATCAAACCCACCTGTTGGCCTCCTGGCTTCAGACATTGCCGATTTAATACCGCAAGCTGTGCAATCGCTTATTTCCTCTTGACAATTTGTGCCCATTTTTCTATGATCCGGCGCAATCAAATAGAGCTAATGTCAATGCGTTAGCAAAAAACGATGACCAAGATGAGTAACAGTTGGGTCTGTCAGAAGAGAGATAAGGTTGGTAAGCTGAAAGCCTTATCGGCAAAGACAATTGTGAAAACCACTTGGGAGTGTTTTTGTGAAAGTGTCAGGTGACGTGAGTAATAAAAATCGGGTAGCTCCGTTAACGGCCGTAAATGAGAGTAATTGGTTATTCGTTATTGGGTCATTATTTAAATACAGCATTTGATTAACTAATGACGAATTAATAGGGACTGATTACTAAAATTTGAGTGGAACCGCGTGCGCCATCGCCTCAATGTAGGGATGGCGCATTTTTATTGTCGATTAACGATTTTCTCTTATCGAGAGGTCTTTTACTGAAACGAGGCACCTTAATCAAAATACAAATCGTAAATCCAAAATCGTTAATCGTAAACCTAAAAGGATTAGATTATGTCAAACAAAATCCCCGTCGGAATTTTGGCCGCCACTGGTTCAGTCGGTCAGCGTTTTATTCAACATCTCATTGACCATCCGTGGTTTGAAATTGCGGCCTTGACCGGTTCGCCCCGCACCGCGGGACGGCCGTATGGTGAAGGGGCCAACTGGCTTCAAGATTGGCCAATGCCTGAAAAGATCGCTAAGATGACCGTCTTGCCAACCGAGCCTAATTTAGACGTCCCCATTGTGTTTTCAGCATTACCCTCTGCGCAGGCTAAAGAGGTAGAACCGGCTTTTGCAAAGGCAGGCTACATGGTGTTAACCAACGCCTCGCCCTTCCGCATGGATCCACATGTGCCCTTGCTGATTCCTGAAGTCAACCCTGACCATACAAAAATGATTCCCACTCAGCAGGAAGCGTATGATTGGAAAGGATTTATTATTGCGAATGCCAACTGCTCCACCACCAGTATTGTGCTGCCAATGAAGATTTTGCATGAGGCGTTTGGGTTGGAAACGGCCGTTGTTGTTACCATGCAGGCTGTCTCAGGGGCAGGTTATCCGGGCGTGCCCTCAATGGATATTTTAGACAATATTATCCCGCACATTGGTGGGGAAGATGCCAAGCTAGAACGCGAGCCGCAAAAAATATGTGGTGTTTACAAGGATGGCCACTTTGAGCCAGCGCCATTTGTCGTTAGCGCACAAGCGAATCGCGTGCCTGTCATCGATGGACACGTGGGTAGTGTGTCGGCAAAGCTCAAGAATAAAGCCTCAGCTGAGGATGTGATTGAACTATTTAAAAATTGGCAGGTCCCTGAAATTTGCCGCGACCTGCCCACCATGCCCAATCCTGTTCTTATTTATCGTCCAGAGGAAAATCGTCCCCAACCTCGCCT
>JBCCFD010000539.1:0-4764 GCA_039029915.1 Chloroflexota bacterium | reverse complement strand
GCTAAATCATAAGCTCGCGGCTGGCTGCATGGAAGATAATTTGGTCATTCGAGCAAACTTAGCAGGTAAGGGGGTGCAGGCGATTGGGGCGATGCTCCAACAAACACCAATGGTATTGATGACAGACCTCAATGGCGACATTCAAACGCTTTATGACCTCCCCGGCAAACGAATCGGGATGCATCGAGATGGCATCCACCTCCTCCAAACGATTTTAACGCTGCACGGTATCGATCCTGGGGGCGTTGAGTTTACGGTTGGCGGTTGGGGACTGCGAGATTTAATTAACGGCCGTTTTCACGCCGTTCAAGGATACACCATCACCGAACCAGCCCAACTGGCACAGCTTGGCCTCACCCCGCATCTTATTCCGGTTAAGCATCCCAAACTGCATCCATATGCCCAAATGATGTTTGCTTCAACAGATATGATTGTTAACCATAAAGATGTACTGCACCGCTTTATAACGGCCACGTTTGCAGGGTGGCGGCAAGCAATGATGAATCTGGAGGAAACGGCCGTTTTGGTCGCCGCCGTCTCAAAAAACCAATCCGACCCGAATATCAACCGTCAAATTCTAGATGCCATGCGCCCAATCGTTACGGGAAATTTAACTTTCGAGCAGCTAGGTTATCTAGACCCTAAACGGTGGCAAAGCAATCTATCCACCTATCATCAATTTGGTTTGATTGACCAACGAGTTGCTGTTGAAGACGTCGTGTATCCTCATTTTGTGAATAACCGCACCGCCTAAGTCAGTTGACGAATTTGCTAGCACTCTATTAAAATAGGTTAGCCGAATGACACTCGGCTTTAAAAATTAGAGTCACAATTTCATCAAAAGTTTAGTAAGGAATGATTATTTGTGACTCAACACCCTCAAGAAAACAAAGTCAACCAATACAACATCATCGACACAGATATACACAATGTTGTGCCGGGCCTTGATACGCTTTTACCTTACATGCCGTCTCACTGGCGCGAATATTTTACAAACTCTCGTTTTAACGGCCCTGTTGACCAAACTTATCCAGCTGGCGCTGAAACATCTATCCAGCCTGGCCTTGCAAAAACAGCCGCCACCACCCTTACCGATTTACAGCAAAATATTTTAGACAAAAACAGTATCGATATCGGCATTCTAAACTGCTCGTACGAGGTGGACAGTCTGCATAACCCGGACATGGCGACCGCCTGCGCCCGAGCAGTGAATCAATGGCAGGCTGAACGCTGGCTTGAGGAAGACGGCCGTTTACGCGCCTCTATCGTCGTGCCAAGCAAAGTGCCGTCGTTAGCTGTCAAAGAGATTGAACGGTGGGCCAATCATCCCGGCTTTGTGCAGATTTTCCTGCCGGTGCGCTCCCAGCATTTGTACGGCACGCGCAACTTTTGGCCCGTATTGGAAACGGCCGTTAAGCACAATCTCGCCCTATGCATTCACTACGGCGGGGCGAGTGGCTATCCCAGCACCCCCACCGGCTGGCCCTCATGGCACATCGAAGAGTACGTGGGCATGGCGCAGGTTTTCCAATCCCAAATCATCAATTTAATTATCGAAGGCGTCTTCACTCAGTTCCCTGAAATTCGGTTTGTGATGGCAGAAGGAGGCTGGACGTGGCTTCCTTCACTCATGTGGCGACTCGATAAAGAGTGGAAAGGGCTCCGTTTTGAAATTCCTTGGGTAAAAACCTTTCCATCTGACCTGATCCGCAAACATATGCGGTTCACGCTCCAACCCACCGATGCCCCACCTGAACCCGATCTACTGAACCAGACGATAGAGCATCTCGAAAGTGATGACTTGCTCATGTACTCATCTGATTATCCGCACTGGCACGACTCAGCCGAAAAGCTTCTAGAAACTTTATCAATTGAGCAAAAAAATAAAATATTATTTGAAAACGCGCAGGCGTTCTACGGATTTTAAATGCATCGAAAATTACTCAAAAATGGCATCGAAATTATTTGTTTTCAAACGGGCACGGTTGCCGTACATCCACCGCATCGGGAATATCAAGGCATTCCAGCACTGCGCATTCCAAGCATCATGCTTTCTTCGAGTTGGACCATCGACTTGCCTATCACCGTTTGGCTTATTAAATCACCCGAAGGCATTTTTTTAGTTGATACGGGCGAGAATGTTAACTTCTTTGACGAAGATTATTTTGGAACTGACAAGCCGACTGCTTTCATCAACCGGCGGATTTTGAAAATCAAGCTAACTGAAGCCGAACAAATCAACAGTCAGCTTAGCCATCTAGACCTTTCAGAGGCTGATGTCGACGCTATTGTCTTGACCCATCTGCATATTGACCACACAGACGGGCTTCGCTTTTTCCCAAACAGCGAGGTTTTGGTGTCAGAAACAGTGTGGAAACGGCCGTTTGGGGCAGCCACCACCACATTCCCCCAAAACTTCGCCCCCAAACAGATTGAGTATGCACCGAGCGACTCCCCGTTTAGGGCAGCCTATCAACTCACAAAAAACATCACCATCGTCCCCACACCGGGGCATACCTTTGGGCATCAATCTATCATCGTTCATGATGACGAGATCGACTACATGCTGGCCGGTGACACCTCATTTTCAGACGTTCAGCTCTTGCAGGGTAAACGGGCCGGCATCATTATTGACTGGGGCGCCGCGAAAAACAGTTACGAAAAAATCAAAACCTACGCCGCCGAAAAGCCGCTTGTTTATCTACCGTCACACGACCTAAATACCACGCAGAGGCTCATGGCATCAGAGCTGTTAATTGCTAAACCGGAGCATGATGATGAATCTAATTGATTGTGACATCCATAACAACGTCGCTTCTCCTGACTCGATTGGGAAATATTTAACCGGCCGCTGGAAGCAACATTATGAGCAGTTTGGCATCCAGTATTACTTTTCTGGCGGCTACTATCATCGCTCGCACGCCAGTGCCGCCCGTGACGATGCGTGGCCACCTAATGGCAATCTGCCAGCCAGCGATTTACCCTTTCTTCAGGAGCAACTGCTTGATAAATGGGACATCGACATTGGCATTCTCAACACCCTCTACCCCGCCGGAGAGCAAACCAACCGCGCTTATGGGGCTGCGCTGGCCCCTGCTATCAACGAGTGGATTTTACGAGATTGGCTAGAGCCAGAGCCTCGCCTTCGCGCCTCGATTGTGGTGCCCTATGAAGATGGTCATGACGCCGCTGAGGAAATAAACCGCTGGGCCGATGACCCTCGCTTTGTGCAGGTTGCTCTAGTGGCTCGCACTCAAGAACCGATGGGTCGGCGTAAATATTGGCCCATGTATGAAGCGGCCGTTTCTCATGATTTACCGCTTGGCATGCACTTTGGCGGGGCGCCCGGTCTTCCCATTACAGGGGCAGGCTATCCCTCTTTCTATTTTGAGGATCATTGCGGCATGCCGCAGGCGTTTCAGGCTCAGCTCACGAGCATGGTGTTTGAAGGGGTCTTTGAACGATTTCCCACGCTGAAGCTCGTCCTAATCGAAGGTGGGTTTGCCTGGCTACCTTCGCTGATGTGGCGCATGGATCGAGCCTGGGAAAAACTCGGCAGGGAAGTACCCGAGGTTAAACGCCCCCCGTCAGAGTATGTGCGTGAGCACTGCTGGTTTACAACTCAGCCTATGGAGGAACCCAGTCAGCGCAGATTCTTCCGCCAAATGTTAAACACGATCAACATGGACGATCGCATCATGTTTGCGACCGACTACCCCCACTGGGATTTTGACGCCCCAGATTTGGCGTTTCCGGTAAGCATTGATAAAGATTTGCGGCGTAAAATTATGGTTGATAACGCCAGAGGTTTGTACAAGCTATCATGAATAAGCATATTGTGGCTACGGTTGATGAAATCCCGATTGGGGGGCGCAAGATTATGGAAATTAACGGCCGTTCTATCGGCATTTTTAATGTTAACGGTGAATTTTTCGCCCTGCTGAACCGTTGCCCTCACGCTGGGGCCGAGTTGTGCACCGGTACCGTCACTGGCTTGCGACAGTCTGATGCGCCGGGCGAGTATATTTGGGATCGAGAGGGAGAGATTGTGCGCTGTCCGTGGCACGGCTGGGAGTTTGATATCAAGACGGGTCAATCATGGTTTGACCCAACGCGAGTTAGAGTACGGCCGTATCTTGTCACCGTCGAATCTGATGTGTCCGACTATCAACCGGGTCCATTCATGGCTGAATCCTACCCCACCACCATCGAAGAATCTTTTATCGTCGTAGACCTCTCGCGATCAAAATAATATCTGCATCTCATTTATGAACCTTCAAATTATCGACCTTCATAACAATATCCCCCAAACAGTGAAGGATGGCGCAACAAAAGCCATAAAATATCAGATTTTATTCCATCAAACCCATTTCTCTTTTGGCCCTCAAATTAATATCCCAATTCGCCTTTTTACAAATATAGAAGAATATAAAAGTTACCAAGTAAAGATTTCTAAAACAGCAAAGTCCAAAAATGGTTTCTACTCAATTTCAAAGAATGAAATTGTTGTTTCCCAAAACAAAAAGACTTTCAAGACTATTCTTCATGAAGCACAGCATGCAATTTTCCGGTCAAAAATGAAAAAAGCCCCTAAATGGGTGAATGAAGGGTTATCAGAATGCTTTGAAACAGCGCATGTTGAATTTGAAGTGAGCATCAAAATCCAATCACAAAAAAAGCGGCGCCTGATTAAACTTGCTCAGGAGCGAAACTCGTTAAATCTTCCCCATTTTTTAGGTCTATCCAATTCAGACTGGACAAAAG
>JBCCFD010000538.1:0-4845 GCA_039029915.1 Chloroflexota bacterium | reverse complement strand
TCACTATAAGGTACCAGACGCACCTCCAGCCGATTGTTTGGATACGCAACAGCCACCATATCGTCATAATAGGGTCCATTCAGCGTCGAGTTTTTAAAAATCTCAATACTCCGATGCATCAATAAAGAGGCTAGCATCATATTCTTTCTTTGTTCAACATCTCCCCGATCCCCATAATTCAAATGATAAACGCTTTGAATACGGACGAAGTCATCAGTTGCCTGTTGAATTAGCATGCCTAAAATCTGGTCAGGAGACAGCTTAACATCTCCAAAAAAGTGTTTAGTCTCATTTTCATCTCTGAGCGTGGAATAAAGTGGGTTTCGCTTGTTTAGATGAGGCACCGCACCGCTATCATAAAACCCATCATGGAAAAAGTTAAACAGCGTGTCAGAAAAAATTTTAAGTCGAACTAAGAGCGTGGCCACATTTGTCTTGTGCTCTTGATCATACCCCTCTCTTTCAAGCTGGTTTAGGCTTTTTTGAAAAAGGTAGCCAATATTGCTTTTCAAAGATTGTCTTGGATCTAAAACGGCCGCATCAATCTCAACGTCCTTGTCTAAAATTTTGATCATGACGTTAAGTGAGTTGATGAATCGCTTCCAGCGCATTTTCCAAATCACTTCATTATTGATAATGTCTGAACTCATGTTTTCTCCTTGTTCATTTGGTGTGACTTTCTCGAAACCCTAATGGCCTATTTGGACGAAATCGTTGGCTCAAATGAGTCCCTTAAGTCAGACTCGAAAAACGTTAAGTGTTCCGGGCATCGATCGCTTCAATAACCAATCAATTCACTGTAGGCACCAAGAGGCAAGCCAAAATAGCACCGAAGGTGTGTTTGGTTTTTCTTTAGTAAGAATGGTGCCTATATTATTTTTATTTTTACTTTAATCGGTTTTTACAATTTTATTGAGGATACTTTGATAATCGGTACAACTTTATCCACTCCCTCTATTAAACACTAAAATATGCTTTTTGTGGGGCCGTGAAAGGGTACAAAAGGGATACAAAATGAAGCAAACTGCTTTAGAGTATCTAAATTTGGGGTGTTTGGTTATAAAATTTGGCTTTCAAGCAAATAGACAAACAAAAATACAGCTGATTTTCACCAGCTTATTCCAAGAAACAAAAAAGCGGCGCCTTTCGAGAAATCCAAAGACGCCGCCCTGATTGAAGCTTCGACCTTATCTGATAACTAAGGGAAGGAAAATTTCAAATGATTCTGGTGTTTGAACTTCAAAATTAAAGGAGAAGTTAGATTCGCCATTATTCAGGAAATTACCCGCGGTATCAGTAAGCGACGTGCCACCACAAAGCTCAAAGCGATAATTAGCATCATCTAACACCGTGCCACCATTTACAGCAACCGTAGCGGTATAGCTGGTGTCATCATAGCTAATGGAATCAACGCTAATCGCAAGATCATCTGACTGCAAGGTATCACAAACGGCCGTATCCACCACACCATTCGGTCCAGCGCCAATCAAACCATACAAGGCCGGATTCGTCACATCATTACTATCCGAATCTCCACTTGGGTCACTGACGTCTTCACTAAACGTCAATATCAACTCTTGAATCGGTTCAACCACAAGGCCACTCGTTGCATCTAAGTCACCATCGATGCCAACGGTCGCAATCTCAGGAGCTGTATGGTCAACGGCAAAATCAAGGCTGAAATCGGTTCCGGCGGTGCTGTTGCCATTACCATCTAGCTGGTTGCCCGCCTCATCTTCAACGGTATAACACACAAAGAACCGATAATGACCATCTGAGAGCGGATTACTGTCATTCAGTGCTAACGTTGACTCATCGTCTGTGTCATCATAGCTAACGCTGTTGATTGTAACGGCCGTATCGTCACCAGAGGTTGCACCACAAACGGCCGTGTCTAACACACCGTTACTCCCAGATTCCACCAGCAAGTAGTTCGCAGGATTTGTGATGTCATCAGCGTCGCCGTTGCCAGATGGATCATTCATTGCTTCATTAAATGTCACTGTTAATTCATCAATCGAAACGGTAGTCAGTTCTCCATCATCAAGCGAGCTATCACCCGTATCCTCATTTGAATCAACATGGGTTACTACAGGCGGCACTGTTTCAACCACCATATCCAATATGGCTTCACCGATAGCCAATACATCAACACGGCGGAAATTCAGATTTGTGTTGGTCACATTATCATTCTCATCATCTCCATCGTTGATAACGGCCCCTGTCGTGACAAGCAAAGAATCAATTTCAGCGGGAGTTAATAATCGACCTAACTCTTGGAGGGCTAGCTCCTGCATCAGTGCAATAATCCCCGCAATATGCGGCGTTGCCTGACTCGTTCCGTGCTGCGTCGTTAGGCTAGAACCTGGGCCAGCCCCTACAATTGCCGCACCAGGGGCAAAAACAGTTGTCAGGGTTTGGTGCCGCTGCGAGAACGGCGTCAGGCGATCGGCGGCTGTTGAGCTAGCCGAAGCCCCACTTGCATAGCTGACGCTCCCTATGTTGGCATCAAATACGGCCCCAATTGACATTGAGTTTGGATCGGCAGACGGGTAGCTCACCCCTTGCGCACTACTAAAGCCAAAGAAATCATTCCCTGAGGCAGACACAACCATAACGCCTAATGTATTTCTCAGCGCATTGATTTCATCAGAGACGCCATAAAGTTGTTGTGAACTTGTATGGTTCACTGAATCCCCTAAGGACATATTCACACTGACGATGTTGTAGGTCTCTGCGTTGGCAATAACCCATTGCAGCGCATCTTCGGTCATGCCAAAGTTACCGCTCCCCGCGTTGGTAAACACTTTAAGGTGAATGAGGTTAACACCCGGCGCCATTCCAGTATGCGTGTTGTCACTTGACCCCACGATGCTCGTCACGTTTGAACCATGTCCATTAAAATCAGAGGCATCATCGTCATCATCCGCAAAATCTTCATGGTAAACGATCCGATCAGCCACGCCGTCCATATCATTGTCTGGGCCAAAAAATGGATCATCTAAGTCGATCCCCGTGTCCAAGACCACAACGGCAACGCCTGAGCCATCAATTCCCGAAAACCGAGAATCAGAACGGAAATCGTCTAGGTTGATGACGACTGAGGATTGGGCGGTGGTTGGAACAATTGGGTTTGTAATTTCTTGAGGCGGTTCTGGCGGAGTAACCGGTACATCAGAGTCAGTGGTGGTTATCGATTCAAGGGCAACGGCCGTTAATGAATCTGGGTCCTGTTGTGCCAAAAGTGGCAAACTTCCCACCAACAATATTCCACTCATAAATAAGATACCAAGATATAAAATCCCACGATACGATCGCTGGTTCAGCATACAATTCGCTCCTGATACTACTATTTAATATTATTTTTCGGTACTGAGGCGGTCTTCAAAAGGCGCAATGAGCACAAATCCTCTTACAAAAATTTTACTGGAATAGGTCACGGCGAGTATACATGTCATATTTTACGCAATCATGACAACGAGCCTACAAAAGGGCATCCTTTGAGAAGCGTCACCATTCCCCCTTTTTGCCAAATTTAGCCTGAGTCGCTTCCCGAAAAGCTTTACCCGCAGCCTTTAATGCCTCTAACAGTTGCTCTGTTGACTTACCGGAAAACTCCCGGGAAGCGGGGATCACGGTGTTGGTTTCATTTTGATCCATAAAAACGGCCGCATCGAGTAAATCTGCTTCATCTTCTTTGGGGATTGCCATAAAGCCGTGCTTATCCGCATGAATGAGCTGGCCCGGCTGAACCTTTGTGCCGAAGATTTCCACTTCGCAGTTCCAGCGCACGGGCGCCACGTGCGCATGCCCCACACACAGCCGTTGCGCAATCGCTTTAAAACCGGCATTCGTCATTTCATCCACATCACGAATCGCACCATCAACAATAGCCCCCACGCACCCCAATGCGCGATGCCGATTGCTGTTGACTTCACCCCACATGGAGCCCAGCACCAGCGGTTTGTCTAAATCTTGAACAACGACGATTTTCGGCCCCGGGACGGACGCGACATAGTCTAAATAGCCCGGCTTTGGATTTTGTTTATGGGTCGGATTGCTGGGCTCAATGACAACTGTGACCGCATACCCAATCATGGGACCCATTTGCGGCATAAAATCTCGGGTTTCTTCAATATTAAAACAGCTTCCACCAATGTCATGCGCGGTAATTTGCTCCCAACCGTTGTAAATTGTGGGGGTATTCCACCGTTTAAGCTGGAGTAACTCTGCGTGAGATAATCGATTTTCCATAAGTTTTCTCCTTATCCATACGAACGTAAATAATCTCTTTCCAAGCGTTTCATACGCCTCGTGATAAAATCACAAGGCTACACGATAAGCCCCATGCGGGCTAGAAAAGAGATAATCTATAGCACCAATCTATTTATTTATGCGAAACATTTACCGTCTACTATTCCTCATTATTATTGCTTTTGGTTTCGGTTGTGGGAGCGAGACCATAGCTGAGCCAGCAACGGCCGTTTCTACCGCAGCCCCCGCCCTCATCACCCAACAGCCAACGGCTATCAACACGGCCGTTTCTACCCCGCCACCACCGCCAACCCTCAGGCCACCCGATACGCCCACGCCAGCTTCGGTTGCCAGCACGCCAACCACAGAAACAACTACCCCGCCACCAACCGTTGCGACCTCACCCACGCCACCAATTGAAGGGCTGTTGTTCGCGCCATTTGCCGAGAGCATTAATCCATTAACGGGACAAGCGTTAGCCAATCCCGCTATCTTGGCCCGCCGCCCCTTAGCGGTCAAAATCACCAACGCTGCTGTGGTGCGGCCGCAGGCTGGCATTGGTTCGGCCGACATGATTTTTGAACATTTAAC
>JBCCFD010000537.1:0-4849 GCA_039029915.1 Chloroflexota bacterium | reverse complement strand
GTCAAATTCTTGAGTCATAAGCTTTTCTTCACACAACTTCCAACTATATTTTCTGCGATAATATAGTTGATGTAAGGAATGGTACTGATACATCGACCAGTGCCATAGTACATGAAGACCCCCTCCAAACCAATGAAACTTAAGTCCTAGTTTTGCTAAGAGTTTTATAAGATTCAGCAGTAAATTGTTGCCGTTTGAAGAATAAGAGGCTGATAAAGATTTATGGCTTCCCTGAGGGTTAGAAAATTATTGAACAAGTTTAATTCAAAATCATTTTTAACTGTTCCGAAGTTTCTAAATTGAAAAACGTATTAGATTAGGACTTACGCAAATAGCGGTCACTGAGCCTGTCGAAGGGTTAAGAACGTCACTTCGACAGGCTCAGGGTGCGTAAGTCCTGTAGATAAAAGCTTCGGAGCTTCATTTCACCTAATCTAACGGAGGTGGAAACATCTTTTCATTGAGGATTACAAGTGATTCAGTGCGAATGACGCCGGGGATATCGTTGATACGGCCGATAATGCCTGCCAGCTCATCAATATTACGGGCCCAAATCGTAATCAGTCCGTCGATGTTCCCCAGCGGATGAACAAGATGAACAACATTTGGTATTTGTTCGAGATGGGGCAGGATAGCCTGAATTTGTCCGTTTGTGTCTCGTTGGATTTGCACAACGGCTTGAATATCATAGCCAAGCATCTTGGGATTGAGGATGGGCCGGTAACCGGCTATGATGCCGCTTGATTCCAAGCGGCGTAAACGACCGCGTACAGTCGATGCGGGTTCGTCTAATGATTCAGCAATTTCGGCCAATGGAATACGGCCGTCTTGGAGCAAAATATTCAAAATTTTCTTATCGAGTTTAGTTAAGTTCATGTTCAGGATCACCGGTTTGCTGCTGTTGTTGACGAAGATGTGTTCGAAGCCGGGCCAGAACCCTTTCGGTATGTGGGTCGTCAATCAAATTGTCTAGTTCATAAGGGTCATCTTGCAAATCATAAAGCTCATGCAGATCATTCTTGGTGGCTATGTATTTGTAACGGTTGGTGAGAATCGCTCTGGCTATGGTGTCATCATCATGGCCATTTGATTCAGCAAGCAATGAGTCGCGCCACGTGGTGTTTTTAGCGATGAGGGGGATTAGGGAACGGCCGTGTACATCATAAGAAAATGCTGTGCCTGCTGCCTCTAGCATCGTGGGTGCCAAATCAAGATTGCTAACCAAAGCTTCTGTTTGTTGCTCCGGTTTGATTTCTGCTGGATAGCGAATTGCGAGCGGGATGCGTAAAACTTCTTCAGTTAGATAACATCCTTTGTTAAAATGTCCCCCATGACTCGCCAGCGCGTCGCCGTGATCGGCGGTCCAAATAACAAGCGTATTTTCAGCAAAGCCAAGGGAGTCTAATTTCTCGATAATGCGCCCTCCAGCGGCGTCGACTAATGAAATTTGGGCATAACACCGGGCCAGCACTTTTTGCCATTCCGACCAAGAGAGGGTGTTGGGTTGGATGAGATTGCCGCTTTTATCTCCAATCGGAGCGTTTAGTTCGCGCTGGTAAGTTGACGGTTTATTTTCTAAGGTGTCGTGAAAGCTACCATACACGGGTATGCGGCTAGGAGCGTATAGGTCTGCAAAGGCTTGGGTGGGCAAGTAAGGTTGATGGGGACCCCAAAAATCAACCCGCATCGCGAACGGCTCAAGGCTGTTTGCGTTTGCAATTCTATCAAGCTGTTCGCAGGCTAAATTTGCTAAAAAGAACGCTTCGTGAGCGTCATCTTCTGCTACCATAATGCCGCTCATATGTTCCCAGCAGCCGTTTGGCTCAGTTTGTCTATACCAGCTCCCGGCAGCAACGGGATTTGTGTGCGCAAAGTCGCGTTCAACCTTAACGATTGGCGGTTGAAGACCATGCTTCTTTAGATAGGTTTGATATTGCTCTGTGACGTATGGGTTGCCATATCCGGTTAATGAAAAGCCTTCGCAGCCTTGATCAACGGCCGTTCCCTTTCCCGCATGCCATTTTCCAAACGCAAAGTTTTGATACCCTTGCTCGGCCAGCTTGCTCAAATAAGTTTCGTTTCGGATAGGGGTAGACGGCCGGTTTTGAAGTTGGCCGTGAGCATGTGGATAGAGAGACGTAAGAATTGAGCGCCGGGCAGGCGTACAAAGAGGGCAAACTGTATAGGCTCGATTAAACCGTATACCTTGTTTGGCTAATCGATCAAAATGGGGTCGGTGAATTGGTACGTCGCCATCCCAACCGTGCCGATAGTGCAACTGATGATCATTCATCAAAAACAAAATGTTCGGGCGCTGTTTCATAGTAAGCTACCTGCGGATTCAGCGAATATTTAATCTAAAACATGTTGAATCAACGAGAAAATTGACAATCTAAATATTATCCACTTCAATATTGCCATAATGAGAAGGAATGAGCAAGTTAATATTGTTATTATCGGTGGAGGCATCGTTGGGTGCAGCATCGCCTACCATCTTTCCCAGTTAGGTGAGCGAGACATTTGGGTTTTAGACAAAGGCCCGCTCTTCGATAATGATGGGTCTAGCTCCCATGCGCCAGGCATTTTGGGGCTAGTCACGGGTGAACCAACGCTGACCCACTGGGCCCAATATTCAGCTAATCTTTATGCTGACCTTGGTTGCTTTCAGCGGGTTGGGGGGATGGATATTGCGCTGACCGTCACCACAGAGCAGGCGCTTAAGCGACGGCACGGTTTGGCCTTGGCGCGGGGATTGCCCGCCCGTTACATTGACCGTGATGAACGAGAAGCCCTGTTTCCCCATATCAATCATCAGCACATCAAGGCGACGCTATTACATGAACATGACGGCATGACCAACGGGCCTACGGTTTGTGCAGCGCTGGCCGATCGGTGCGGGGATGCTGTGACGTTTTTGGCGAATACGGCCGTTGCGCAACTTCAGGTGAACAAAAATCGAATCACCGGTGTGACCACTCAAGATGGTACCCAAATCCAAGCTGAACGAGTGGTGCTGGCTAGCAATATTTGGGGGGCTACTTTAGCTGAGCAGGTGGGTATCACAGTGCCCATGCTGGCGGCTCAGCATCAGTATGTTGTGACTGAACCGCTCCCATTGTTACACGAAGAAACTGCCGATGTGCGTATGCCCAACTTGCGCTACTTTGATTATGGCATATACGTGCGACAGCATCACCAAGCGTATGGATTTGGCAGTTACCATCACGCTCCCCGAATGGTCAAGGCTAATGATGTTGGCAGAACGGCTATAAAACCCTTTACCCCAACTGATTTTGATGCGGCGTGGATGTTGATGCAAGAACAGCTTCCAGCCTGTGCTGAGCGTTCGTTTGAACGCTCGTTCAACGGCATGTTCGGCTTCACGATCGATGATCAGCCTATTTTGGGAGAAACCCCGGCTGTGCGTGGTTTATGGCTGGCACTCGGTTCATGGGTAACGCATGCCGGTGGCGTCGGCCAAACCTTAGCGCAGTGGATGGTAAATGGGGTACCCAATTGTGATACGTACTTTGCGGACGCCAATCGCTTTCATGATCATCAAAAAACAGCCCACTTTATTCATATGCGAAGCGGTTCACATTATCAACAGCATCTGCAGGTGGTGCATCCCAAAGAACCTTGGGGCGAGCCTAGGAATATACGACAGGCGCCATATCATGCTCAGATGGTTAAGCTTGGCGCGGCTTTTGATGAGTTTGCTGGCTGGGAGATGGCGCAGTGGTATGAAGCTAACGCGCCGCTTCTTGAAAAATATCGTGAACAAATGCCAAATCGCGATGAGTGGGGTGGTCGGCATTGGTCGCCGATTAGTGCCGCTGAACATTTAGCCACACGCAGTGCCGCTGGGTTGTTCAATATCAACGGGCTAACCAGAATCGAGGTAAGCGGTTCGGATGCCACAAAATTTTTGGAATGGATGTGTGCCAATCGAGTTGACAAACCTGTTGGCAAAATTACTTACACGACCTTGCTCAATAAGCAAGGCAAAATTGTGGCTGACCTCATTGTGGTTCGACAGGAGGCAGATCGCTATTTGCTAATTACAAGTACCCTCCATGGTCAACATGATTTGGCGTGGCTCCGGTTTCACCAGCAGGGAGATGTCCAAATTGCGGATGTCTCCAAAACGTGGACAGGGGTGGCTGTTTGGGGACCTAAGGCGCGTGAGGTGTTACGGCCGTTGACTCAAACCAACCTGAATGACGCTGTCTTTCCTTATTATACGTTTCAGCACATTCAGCTTGACCATCTCCCGACCCTCGCCTTGAACATGTCATTTGTGGGTGAAGCCGGTTTTGAATTACACGTGCCCGTTGAGTATGGGGCAGCCCTTTGGGACCTAGTTTGGGAAGCTGGGCGACCACATGGCTTGGTTCCGGTCGGCAGTGTGGCCTTGGATTCTTTGAGTAAGGAGAAAGGGTATCTTATTTATGGACACGACATTAATGGTGACTATACGCCTTATGAAGCTGGATTGGGCTGGGCGGTAAAGAAGAATGGGGAATTTAACGGCCGTTCTGCCCTCATTCAGCAAAAAAAAGATGGCGTCAAAAAGCGACGCTGCACTTTGACCTTCAATACACCAGATGGCTTTGCCCTTGGAAGCGAGCCAGTCTTGGCCGGAAATAAATGCGTTGGTCATGTTACCAGCGCCAATGGGGGCTATGCGGTTGGCCAGCATATTGCCTATGCTTATTTACCCATCCAATATTGCAGAATAGGCACCCAGCTCCAAGTTGAATATTTAGGGAAACGGTACGATGTGACTGTTGCAAAACAACCCCTTTTATAAATAAGAGAAAAACATGTATACGCGGACTGAACGGAT
>JBCCFD010000536.1:0-4854 GCA_039029915.1 Chloroflexota bacterium | reverse complement strand
TGGGACTTGGGAGAATCTACAGTCCTCGCCAAAATGGGCAAAAGGATTTGAAGCGGACACCACCTGATGCAGCACCGGTGGCCACGCGGCCTTGCCCAGCCCAATTTTCCATCGGGGGGAGCGGACAGCTATACGCCTCGGAGTAGGCGCAATAAGGGTACTGTGCACAGCAAATGGCAAAAGAAAATTACGTTAATTGCAAAAATAAAACGCAAATAAGTCACGTGCGCCCTACTTTAGATACTTTTGCCGAGTAAATAGCTCAGAGTGTGATCCTACTAATAATGGTGAGGATGTTTTCAATCAATTTCTGTGGTTACCGTAAGTTTTAGAAATTTATTCAGACTCTTCATCATTCAGCGCTCCTAACCCAATGGCAGGGCTCCCTTCCTGTAATTCATAATCCCCGTTCGCAAAATCTACAAATAGCGGATCCAAAATATATTCATCGAAACCGAGTTCCGGACCAATAAACACCTTGCCATCCTCGTAATCCCAGTAGAAGTTGTTGGTTCGTGTAGATGATTGAACGCCATCGCCAACGTAGACAGGACCCCACATATCGTCATGGACGATGACAATGTTGTCGCTGATAACGATATCTTGCCCATCTATTTGGAAGACAGTGTCCATCGCCATTCCTTCTATTGAATCCGTCCGTATGATTGTATTATGACTCATCCGACTGCCCGTTCCGTATGCCCACCAGAGCACGAAACTTTGAAAGTCACGACTGACATTGTGTTCGATGATGACGTTGCTCGTTTCACGCTCGCGAAGATCATGTTCCCAGCTAATTTCGAGGAAGCCCATATTGTGGCGAGTGATATTGTGGTGTATATGAATATTGTCCTTATGGTTAAATCCATTGTCGATTTCGATAGCGCCCCCATCACCACCCCATTGACCTCCTTCGACAAACATATTTTCAATGCGATTGTAGGAGACTTCCTGATTGCCGATGCCGAGATGAATGCCGATTGGTCCCCAATAAGGATGGGAGAGAAAGCCATCTTGCTCACGCTCATTGGCGTCATGGATGTAATTGTGGGTAATGAGCGTATATTCACCGTTTGATTGTATAGCCTTTGCGACGTGGGAGAATTCGTTGTGACGGATTATGGCGTAATCGTGACCCTTACCGATGTGTAATGCACCTGTCCGCCAGACCCTTATAAAGTCAGTTCCTCTAGGGGCAGGGGCTGTGTAGTGGAAAAAGAGATTCTCGATAATCTGATAATCACCCCGAACCTGTAACGCATTTCCATTCTGATTATCTGGGTCAGGATTTGTGAAACTTGGCGCGTCTCCATTTCCGTACGCGCCCACAACAATCCGGTTTTCTTCAGTACCATCTCCATTGATGATGACGCAACCCGTATAACTACTGCCTCGTTTAAAATAAATGTGATCACCCGGTTCAAACGTCATGTTTGATACTTTTTCCAGTGACTGCCATGCGTTTCTGTTGCTTAAACCATCATTAGCATCATTCCCATTTTCGCTATCGACGTAGAATGTTCTTATTGGAACAAGCCCATCCTCCCTCTCGTTTGACGTGCCACAAGCAAACAAAAATAAACTTAATAACAACATTCCTGCAAAAATAATATTTCGTTTCATACGATCTATCTTTTGGTGGTGGGTGAATTGTCACCTCACAAAATGGTTTGTTTTCAAACCCTACACCCCACTAAACGCCGAGAATCCACCATCAACAGGTACTGTTATTCCGGTCACAAATTGCGAAGCGGGGGATAGTAACCAAAGCATGGTGCCGATTAGCTCGTCAGGTTTTCCAAAACGTCCCATAGGTGTATGATCAATGATCAATTGGCCCCGTTCAGTCAACTCATCTTTCTCATCTAACAACAGTGCCCTATTTTGGTTACCGATGAAAAACCCCGGGGCAAGTGCATTGACTCGAATGGATGGACTATATTCATGAGCCATATGAACAGCAAGCCACTGTGTAAAGTTATTGATTCCGGCCTTGGCGGCACTGTAGCCGACCACACGTGTCAATGGTTTAAAGGACGCCATTGAGGATACGTTCAAAATAGACCCATACCCTTGCTCAGCCATTACTCTCCCAAAGATCTGACTGGGCAAAATAGAGCCAACGATGTTGAGGTCAAACACAAATTGCAGTGCTTCTTGGGGAAGGTCAAAAAAGGTGTTGGCGGGGTTTGTTGTTGCTTGCGGGTGATTGCCCCCCGCACAGTTAATGAGCACATCTACTGTATTTCGGCCAAATGCTTCTATCACTTTTCCCAATGCCAATGCTAAAGTTTCGCGCTTTAAAACATCGGCTTCAACGACAACATATTGACCTTTGCCATTTTCCAAGCGTTGCTTCGCTGAATCAGAAAATTTTGCTTTGCGCGCTAGAATGGCAACGTCTGCCCCATGGTCAACTAAGGCACAGGCCATTTCACTACCAAGCACGCCTGTTCCACCGGTAACAACGGCCGTTTTCCCACTAAAATCATACCATTCACTAATCAGATTTCGACTCATATGGCATCAAAAGTCAGCATGGCCTTGAAAGCCCCTGTTTCAGGGTCAAGCCAAGTTGGGAAATCGTCAACAATTGTCTCAGGTGTTGCAAAATGTGTGATCCAAGGGGATAAGTTGATTTTACCCGCTTTTAAACAAGCAATAACTTGCTGGAACTCTTTGGCCGTGGCGTTACGGCTAGCAATCAGCGTCATTTCATGGGAATGAAAATGGGGATCGCTAAAGGTAATGTTTCCTTTAATGTGCCCCACCAAAACCAATGAGCCGCCGTGGGCTACATAATGGAAAGCATTTTCCATAGATGCATTATTTCCTGTGCAGTCGAAAACGGCTGTTGGGAGATCCCCATTTAGCAAGCTTTTTACCTTATTGAGGGGATCATCGTTTGCGTCAATCAGATGAGCAACGTTTAATTTATCTCGGCAAAAATCTAGACGCTGCTTATTGATCTCCATTAAAATCACATTGGCACCGGCCTCTTTGGCAAATACGGCCGTTGCCATGCCAATGGGTCCAGCACCAATCACCAGCACATGCTCATCTGCAGAAACGTTTGCCCGATTCACAGCATGGGCGCCAATGCACAACATCTCAACGAGTGCTAATTGCTCAACAGGAACGCCATCTGCTTTTAAAAGGTTGTCTATCGGGACAATCAGCTTTTCTTGCATGCCACCATCTTGGTGAATTCCAATCAGACGCAATTGTGTGCAGCAGTTTGTCTTGCCTTGCCGACAGGCGATACACGATCCGCAATGTAAATACGGATTAACACAACAGAGATCCCCAACTCCAAAATCAACTGGGGTGTTCGTTTCACCAATCGACACGATTTCTACAGCAAGCTCATGTCCCATGATGCGTGGGTAGGTAAAGAAGTTTTGATTACCCGCAAAGGCGTGTAAATCAGATCCACACACACCTACTCGTTTGACGCGAGCCAACACTTCATCTTTTTCTGGTTTACGAGGGGCGTCTGTTTCAACCAGCTTTAGCCTACCTGGTTTTTCGAGAACAATTGCTTTCATAAATGATTTCCTCCTACTTCCAAGATGGGTATATGTGAAAATCAAGAAGTATCTTGAAAAAGAATCGACTCAATATTGATTTTCACCGAGTAAATTTCACATTTCCGCCTCGCTTTATTTCAAGTTATTTTGTGAAATTTACAAAGTTTGGCGATTTGACACCTTTTAACAACGCCAACGCCATCAACGGCCCGAACTGTGCAGGTGGTATTGTCACTGTCAGGAACGATGCTGATTGGCAAATAAATGAGTCCATCAGCCCCAAAAATTTCAATCGATGCACTATCTAAAAGCACCCGAAGCGTTATCTTCCCGTCAACAGCATTCAAGGGAATATTCCGATTGAGGCAGGACAATTCTTGCTTTATTGGACTATAAATTAGGGAAATCCCTCTTAGATTGAGCTCACAATCACTTCCTCTATTGACATCAATCTCGGCCAGAATATCTAAACAATCGTGTCCATCTGTTGGCAGGAGGGTTGGTGAATTAGACAGATTGATATTCTCCAGAATCCTTTGCTCCTGAACCAATAATTTAATTTCGTTGATTGGCCAGCTATACAGGCGCGGTCCACTTTCTGTGGTGCGAAGGGTTAGTTCAACTGGGAATGTCATTTGCTGATTGAATGGCATGTCTGGGATGTCACCGGTGAGCCACGCAATCAACAATCGCCGTCCATCTTTAGCTGGAATGTCGCTCCATGTTTGGGCGGCATACCCGCCAATAAAATTTGGGCCCGTTGATTGATCATTTGCCACGGCTGAATATGTGGATTTAAGCAACTCCGTCTTAGGTGTAAATTTATGGCCATCAAATTGCCCGACGAAATAATGGCCATCAGCTGTCCAAAAGATCCATTTGAGATGATTAGTGTCGCCATCTAACGGGATCGGGAAAAATTCTGGGCACTCCCCCATGCCGGGGAAAAATAAATCTTGCAAATGAGCCCACTTGATTAAATTTGTGGAGCAAAATAGAGAATATTGGTGTGGTGATTGACCGTGTGCTTCGTCATGTCCGATATAGAGAGCCATTATCCACTTTTCAGAGTCTGGATCCCAAATGACAGCTGGATCACGGGTGCTGGCGGCGATATGTGGAATGATGGGGTTATGTTCATACTTTTGAATGGTTTGTCCGCCATCCTGGCTATATGCCAGACATTGGGTAAACGGAGCTTTGGGGTCTGCATGGGAACCAGCGGCCGTATAAAAGAAGAGCATTGGGTCATGCGCCCCCTTTTTCAACCCTGAACTGTTTTGCCAGTCGACAACGGCCTTTCCAGAAAACATCGTGCCCATTT
>JBCCFD010000535.1:0-4887 GCA_039029915.1 Chloroflexota bacterium | reverse complement strand
TATATGCTGCGCACCTCACCCCAGAGTGAGTTAGGCGATTGGAAGCTGATTTACTACCCTGGCTACCCGCCGCAGTTGTTTAACTTAGCTGAAGACCCACTAGAGCTGAATGATTTAGGACAGGTGGCGGAAACGGCCGTTGTTCGCCAAGCCCTCGAAGCCAAACTGCGCCAGATTGTGGACCCCGAAGCCGCCGACCAACAGGCTCGCCAGAGCCAAGCCCAACGGCTCAAAGAACTAGGTGGCAAGGAGGCTATCCTATCAAAAGAAGATACAGACTTTGGCTACACCCCTATTCGGATAGAAGATGATTAAGGATTACAAACTTTATTATAGAGATGCAGATTGGTTTTTATTCTGGCCCCATCGTCAAAGCCAAGGCAACCCCATCATCCCAAGAAAATGTCTCTCCAGACTCATAAATCGCGTCATATTCATCTTCATCTACCATATCCTGAATAATCGCAATGGCTTGATCAATATCAGCTTGCTCAATAGGCGGTCTTGGATCATGAATCCTAATGCGCTGATTATCAGTCCACGCAATCAATTGAATCGCTTCCTTTACCCGCTCGCGCTGGACAGCAATTAGAATAATTCCTTGTATTGCATAAATAGTTCCAATTGAAACGGGTGTATTTTTAAAGCTTTCAACACCTTGTTTGAAATGAAACCAGGCTTGGTCAGTTTCTCCCTTCCACAAGAACACATACCCTAACCCGACGATCCCCCACAACTCCATCCCCTTTACACCAAACTGCTTGCCAATTTCAACACTACTTGCTAACTGCTCAATGGCAAGGTCATAATTGCCTAAACGGCCGTTAATCTCTCCTATCAGTCCAGTCGTCCAATCAACTCCTTGTTTATTAAGCTGTTCCCTAATAGCAAAATCATTCTCAAACCAATGCAGGGCTTCTTCAAGCTGCCCATTTCTAAACGCTATAAATCCAAAACGATGATAACAACTCCCCATGCCGGCCAAATGTCCAAGGCGTTCAAATATTTCTAGGGCTTTTTGAGTATATTCTAGTGCTAGTATCTCATTCCGTTCAGTATTACCAAGCAGTTCATAGGTCTCAGCAACACCTAATTCATTTCCGAATTCAGTATAAATTGTTAAGCTCTCTTCCAATCGCTCTTTTAGAAGTTCTAAATCGGGATCAATATCCCACCAGCTTAACTTATGATTGGCAAATGCCACACCTTCTCGATCACCTAACTCCAAATAAATAGCCAAACATGCCTCAGCTTGTTCTCGCGCTTCATTTTCTAAAAATTGCAGAAAGTTGAAGTGACTTTGAACTCCTAAAGCTTTGGCTTTATAAGAAGAAGCAGTTTCATCCGTTTGTTCTAGGAATGAAGCAATCCATGCTTCCCCTTCACGAATCATTCCTTTTACTTCCCAAAATCTCCATATGTAGTTGGATAACCGTAATCCATTATCAGGATAATTCTTTTGGGCAAATACAAGGGCAATTCGTATATTTTCGAGTTCTGCACTGAGCTGGTTAAGCCACTCAACTTGATTCGACCCTATAAGCTCACGCTCGGCTTGTTCCCCAAATTGGAGGAAATAATCAAAGTGTCGCTGAGCAAATGGGTCAACTTCCCCTGCCTGAGCAAGCTTTTCAAAGCCATATTGTTTGATGGTTTCTAGAAGGTGATAGCGTGGCTCCGCTTCTTGTTGGGTCACATTAAGTAAAGATTTGTTGACAAGTTTGGAAAGGAGATCTAAGGTTGCAAACTCATCAAGCTTGCTATTGGTACAAACGGCCGTTATTGCCGCCAAATTCATCCCGCCTGAAAAAACCGTCAACCGTCGCAATAGTTTTTGTTCGTCTTCAGAAAGGAGGTCCCAACTCCAATCCACCATCCCCCGCAGAGTTTGGTGGCGCGCCAGCGCAGCTCGGTTGCCGCTTGTCAAAAGGCGAAAACGTTGATCAAGGTGCTTTCCAATTTGAGAAATTGAAAGAGTCTTCACTCGCGCCACCGCCAACTCTAAAGCAAGCGGAATGCCATCCAATTGCTGACAGATGTACACAACGGACGCTAAATTATCTTCCGTCACTCTGAAATGTGGCACTATGTCTTGTGCTCTGGTCACAAACAATTGCATCGCTTCAAACATTTGCCACTGTTCAGGATCAATCAACTCGTCTGCATTGGGCAATGAAAGGGAAGGTACATAAAATGGCCGTTCTCCTGTAATGTCCAAAAGCTCCCGACTCGTTGCCAAAATTTTTAATTTTGGGCAAGCCTGAAGAAGCAATTGAGCTATTTCGGCGATAGGCTGAATCAAATGCTCACAATTATCAAAAATGAGCAGTTGTTCTTTTGGCCCTAATAACACCTTCAGCTGTTCAATTGGTGATTGGGAAGTTGATTCCTGAATCCCTAAAGACCGTAAGATGGCTGGTACTAAAAAAGTTTGATCCGTCATTGGGGCAAATTCAATCATCCAAACACCATGGGCAAAATCACCAACGAGGGCATGTCCCGCCTGAACAGAAAGTGTCGTCTTACCAATCCCCCCTACTCCAATCAGAGAAACCAATCGACTAGTGCGAAGTAGCTCAGTTATCTCGGTCAGTTCATTTCCTCGCCCAATAAACTCAGTCAAAAGGTGCGGCAAATTGTGCTGAGGACCCAAAGCTTGTTGATGATGCAACGACAAAACATCAGCGGTTGGCTTCTCAATCAGTTGGCCTTCACGAATCTTTTCGATAAGTGTGACTGTGTCTGGCTCTGGGTCTATGCCCAACTCAGCCTCTAAAAGTTGTTCGAGCTTTTGAAAATGAGTGAGGGCTTCTTGTCGACGGCCGTTTCTTGCCAAAATGTCAATCAACTGTCGATGTGCGCCTTCCTGCAGATTATCCAGTTCGAGTTGCCGCCGAACGGCCGTTTCCGCTAAATTCAACTGGCCGATTGTCAAATAATGGTGGGTTATCCGTTCCAAGAGTTCATGCATGTGTCGTTGATAAAAGGCACGTTTATTGCCCACCCACTCCTCAAAAGGCTCACTGTCAGGCAGGTAAAAGTCAGCCAGAAAGTGCCCACTGTACAAATCAACAGCCTGTTGCCATTCGTTTGGGAAACGGTCGTTTGCAAAAAGCTGTTCAAACCGCAAGACATCTAAAGAGAGAGGGGCATCTGGATTCCAAGCTACGGTAATTCGTTCAGTGAGAATAAAAGGAGCGTCTATCTCGCTTGAAGGAAGGGCTTGTTTGATGAGATATAACGTTTGGCGGAGGCTTTGCTGAGCTGACTTTTGAGGATAGTCTGGCCAAAACAGGGCCATCAGTGAATCCCGCTGATGCACTCGGTTAGATTCAACCGCTAAGTAAATCAGCAGGGCTTGTACCTTTTGAGCGGTAAGTTTGGATAATGGCCGTTGCGCCCATTGAACAGTAAGCGACCCTAGCAAAGACAATTGCAACATAAACTTTCTCAATCTTCGAAAGGCGCGATTATAGCACGTCTCCTTGTCGAATTGGGCTTCAAATCTTCGTGGAGCTGTCAGCAGAGCGATTGCGTAATACGTATTGCGTAGAGATGAATAATCTACGCAATACGTATTACGCACTACAATTTTTTACCAAATCCCTAAAAATCTCATTATTCTCACGACCCCATGACGCAAAAATCATCATCTATAACGATGAAATGACGTAGCAATAACGACGGGCTGGCAAGATAAAGACATCTTAATCGAAAACAAAAAGTTCAGGAGAAAAAAATGACGAACAAAAATTTTGCCAATGCACAACAAGAAACAGCTCGTCCATTCAATCGTAGCTTAGCTACCATTCTGCTCATCGGTCTTGCTGCGCTGTTAAGTACGCTTTTTTTACTCAATCCCAGCACTCAAACGACAAGCACCGTTCAAGCCAATCCAAACGAGGCTATGGCCACGTATGGCAATGGAATGACTCAACAATATACACAGTCTTGGCTTGAGCAAACTGCTAGTCAAATTTCAGGGCCTGAATACAACAACACATTACCGATGGAATACGCACAACCTTGGTTGGAACAAACAACTTTTTCAGTCAACGAATTAGGGAATGGGCTTTCGATGCAATATGCACAAAAGTGGCTTGACGCTATAAGTGAAACTGCCTGCAACGGCCGTTTAGACGAAATATACGCTTGCCAAAACAGTTCCAGATAATGCCAGCTGGGGAGGGGGCCAGCCTGACCCAACGAATGTGCTAACCCCTCCAAGCCGGATGCACCCACCCATTAGTATCATAGTCGGCTATCACTTGATCAACTAGGGCAGTCTAGCTGTCAATTTAGCCTCTCAGATAGCCTATCAACTTGCTAGCAGCTTACCGCTAGGGAGCTACGTTTGTCATCCTTTTTGCGTATCTTTTACGTCAGCTTCCACTTAATTTGAAATTCGATCTCTTCTTCATCCTCTTCGCGCTCATGTTCAATTGTGTAAGTAGCCCGCACGGGAACGTAGATACGCTCGCCGTCAATCATAATTTCAAACTGCTCACCATTTTCAATTGCATCTGCCAAGCGGCGTAGCTTATCAACAAATTGATCGAGGGGATATTCCTTTTCCACATCTCTTTCCGGTTTTTTACTCATACGACGCTCTCCTTTGTTTGGGTATGCTCAATGATGTGATTACATTCGTATTCTACCCAATTTTTTGAATGGTGAATGGTAAACGAATATCAAATGTCATTTCCAAGCTGGGTGCACCCAACCACTCGTATCATAATCTGACAGCGCTTGGTCGACTAAATTGGTATAGCTGTCAATTTGGCCTCGCAACGTAGCCCAGCGCAGCGCATCCATCCGCTGTTGGTCTTTATTGCCCGCATAGTTTCGCTCATATAGGCCGTGCCGTCCGGCAAATTCAGAATAAAG
>JBCCFD010000534.1:0-4908 GCA_039029915.1 Chloroflexota bacterium | reverse complement strand
GCACCCGTGGTTGAAGTCTCCCAGCCCGTGCCGCCATCAGCTACCCAATGCTTCGGTGTGCCTAATAAAGTGAGTGGATGGCCCAGGTCAGAGCTTGTGCCATCCACCCCTTGCAGCCCAAGCAAGTAAGCATTGCTCAATAGGGTAACAAGCGCAGTGTCTTCGCTGTACGCCTCATAGGCGCGTCCCCAGCGAATGTCTCGAGCGACCGCCAGCACTGGCGCGTAATCCCAGTGAATCCCGGTAGCAAGCGTCTCAACGGCCGTTGCTCGCCCAATCTCATACAGCAGTTCAGGGTTTTGGGTGGCCCCCAAACCAATATTGTGTGGAAAGATGGTGGCGCCCACAACATTACTATGCCCGTGTACAGCATCCACACCGTAAAGAAGGGGAATGCCCAACCGGGTGTCAAGCGCAGCCTGTTGATATTCTGTGACCATCTCCAACCACGCCTCGGGAGTATTCTCTGGTGGTGAGCCACCACCCCCGCTCAAAATTGCCCCCAGCTTCAGCTCAGTGACGCCTGACGGACGAATAGAGCCATTTTCAATTAAGGTCATCTGCCCAATCTTTTCATCTAATGTCATCCGATTGATCAGATCGTCAACCCGAACATCGATCGGCAAGGAAGCATCTTGGTACGGAAACGTTTCTGGTGTTGCTGTAGGAGATGGAGTATTGGTAGCCTGCACGGGAACAGGCGTCGCCGCAGGTGCGTTCCCAAGGGCAGGAACGGCCGTTGGCACGGCGTCAGGCGTTTGGCAAGCAACAAGCAAAATAAGTAAAAAAGCCCCAATCATTCTGCTCAAAACGTTCATGATTTTTGATTGTTGATGCGCAATTCGGACCTTCATCCTTCAGACCTCATCCTTCAGCCTTTCAAAATCTTAATTATCAAAAATCAACAGCGTCATCGATTGACCTAATAATTCAACCCCCGATGAAATATCAGTCTCACCAATCTCTTCAGCAAACTGATCAGGAGCCAGACGGTAAGTAGAAACGGCCGTTGTCCCCTCAAGCCCACGAATCGTTAAGGGTTTAGTAAGAGCATCATCACCCAAATTAATCAACATGACCGTCAATGCCCCATCATCTCGCCGCGCTGCCACAACTGAAACAAGGTCATCATCTGTCTCAGAAAACAGCAGCTCATCCCCCATATGCTGATACAGACGATAAACGTAATAAGTTGGCCGAGGCTCCGTTCTGCCAAACATCCCCCAGCCCGCAGTGGGATGTTGGAGTGCAAAATGAGTCACCATATCCACTTCTTGATTGATCATTCTGCCCAAAACATCCCCCCACCAAATCGCGTTATAGTAAGAGTCTGGCGTCGCCTCCCCCAGAGATGCATTGCTCCAATTAGAGTTAATTTCCATCACGCCAATCGGCATATCACGTCCGGTGATGTCCCGAATTTCTTGGCGTAATGCTGGGATAATATCGTCCCATTCACGCGAATTCTGTCGCAAATCTTCAATCTCAGGAAGCGGATCAACCCGGCTCAGTGGGAATGGATACCGATGAATCGACACCACATCCACCATATCCCCGTTGGCAATTAAAAACTCTCTCAACCAATCATGACCACTGGGGTCTTTGGGGCGAGCATCTTCATCAGCCAAGAATTGGTGAATATTGGGTCCAATCAGCTCAATTGACGGATCAACCGCCTCCATTGCTTCTGCAAAAATGCGCCACTGTTCGTTATAAAAAGCAGTGTCCCACTCTTCTTCTCCCTGTAGGTCAATGTATAAGCTGGGCTCATTCCCAATACTCCAATAGCGAACGTTGTACTCTTTCTCAATATTGGTATAGCGCACCAGCTCAGCAGCCGCCTCAGGTGTCCCGCCCAACATGCGCACGCTGATTGTGACTTCGGCATCAATAGTTTCTGCCAGGTCCATCAACTGATCGATCTGCAACGGTCTTACATTATTGGAATCCCCGTATCTTCCGCCGGGAAACCGGAAAAAGGTTAGCCCTGACGCCTCAAATTCTTCTTGAATGTCAATATTAATGAAAAGCCATGGACCATAGTTGGTTCCATAAACCAAGGGGTTAATCTCACCAATGGGTGCCAACGCATCCACATAGAGGCCCGATGGAATGACTGTTGGCTCTGGTGTTGGCACGGCCGTTACGGTCGGTGGCGCTGGTGTCGGGGTTGGCTCAGAAACGGCCGTGCAGCCTACCAAAATCAGCCAAATAGCAAACCCAAACCAGAGGTTCCGCTTGAAACCCAATTTCTGCATCTAAATTCTCCACTTAAAAGGATGAAATCAGAGGGATAAAGGACGAAGGATAATTTACATTCATCCTTCATCCTTTATCCCTCTTACTTTTATTTATTCCCCGTAATCACAATACCTTGAATAAAGTATCGTTGTGCCATAAAGAAGATAATGATTGGAATGATCAACGTCATGATCGAAGCCGCTTGAATAAGCTGAGGCTGTGACCCGTATATACCGTTAAAGAACGTTAACCCAACCGTAATGGGTACCTGTTCTCGTGCACCAGCAAGATAAATCAATGGGCCAAAGAAATCATTCCAAGCAAAGAAAAAGTGGAACAACGAAATCGCTACCAAGGCCGGTATCGACTGTGGCAAAATAACCGACCAAAATGTTCGAATTGGTCCCGCCCCATCAATCTTTGCTGCTTCTTCCATTTCAGGTGGAATCGTCATGAAATATTGACGCAGGAAGAAAACGTTATATGCATTCGCAAAGAACTGCGGCAATAACAATGGCCACCATGAAGGAACAAGACCCAAGTTCACCCAAAATGCATATGTCGGAACCAAAGTGACCTGTGGAGGCAAAATAATCGTAGAAAGCAAAACAATAAACAGAACATTGCGTCCGGGAAACTTAAATCGCGCAAACCCATAAGCCACAATAGCTGCTGAGAAAACCGCCCCTATCATGCCCACAATCGCATAGAAAAAGGTGTTATACATTAACCGACCAAAACTAATCGATGTATATGCCTCAGGATAGTTTTCCCAAGTTGGCGATAACACCCTGGTTCGTTCAAGGGTTCGCCAACGACCTTCCCATTCGATAAGACCCGCTTCAGGATTACGAGGATTAATAAACTCGCTCGATTGACGACCTTTATTCACTAGAGCCCAATTTTGCGTGCTCCCATCAGGTTGAGGCACGATATAAACTTCATATTCCTCCCCTTCCCATTCATATGATTCGGCCTTTGCAGGTAATATCGGCGCTTCAACATCAGAAATTTGATCTTTTGTTTTGAGAGAGGTAACGCCACCATAAGCCAAAGGCATCAGCCAAATAAGCAAGATAGACAGCGCCAAAAACGTTATGCCCGCCCGATTAAACATTTGGCGACGTCTTTGCATGAGTTTACGCTGTGCGCGAGACTGTACTAAAGCAGGCTGAGTATTTTGTTCATTACTAGTTACAGTAGCCATTATCGTTCATCTCCTGCGTAGAACACCCAATATCGAGCAGTGCCAAATAGAATCAAGGTGAGGGCCAAACCAATCATGAACATAAGCCAAGCAAGAGCAGCTCCGTACCCCATATCCGCGTAGCCAAATGCATTATTGAAAAAGTGGATCATATAAAAACGAGTTGATCCTTCCGGATATCCATTCCCACCATTCAAAACAAAGGGTGTCAAGAAATATTGCATCAAGCCGACAACGCCCAAAATTAAATTGTAGAAAATAACTGGAGAAATCATGGGAACTGTAATGTGCCACATCCGTCGCCAATAACCAGCACCGTCTACCTTTGCCGCTTCATACAAATCAGATGGTACATTTTGTAAACTCGCCAAATTAATCAAAATGGCATTGCCAATACCCCAAATACCAATGTAGGTATAAGCAATATAAATTAGGCTTGGATCATCCAACCAGCGCAAACCTTGAAGTCCAACGACTTCCAAGCCTGTTACGTTTTGAATAATCCGGTTGAGCCACCCAGTTTGAGGATTTAAAACACCTTGCCATACAAAAATTGCAGCAATCCCTGGCACCATTGAAGGCATATAAAATAGCGTTCTAAACACATTTTTGCCCCAAAGATTCTCAGAGTTAAGCATGACGGCCAAAAAAAAGGCGGCAATCATGCCAATTGGCAGACTAATAAAGGCAAATACAAATGTTACCCTTAATGACTCCCACACAAGCTCATCATCAAAGAGCATGCGCCGCCAATGTTCAAACCCGATAAATTCAATTTCATCTGGTGTAGCCAATTGAAAGTCCATCAAAGAAAAGCCAAAAGAGGCGATCATTGGGACAAGATAAAAGACCAAAAATCCAACAATCCAAATCGAAATGAAGATATAACCCCATTTGGCCTCATTCTTCTTTAGCGCCGACATATCCCGCCAGCGTACTCGCTTCGAGCTTCTAGATTGTTGCAGTGCATCCATAAAACTCATAAATCACCTCTTTTCCTTTCTTCTTATAAAGATAAGACTTACGCAGACCTGACGGGTCTTTTAAAAATTATTATTTACAGTTAAGTGAAACGAAGTTCCTGCTTAGAATAAAACGATGGTTATAAGCTTCGTTTCCTCGAGGTTCTGAAGCTTTTATCTAACTGGGTTTTCAAATTATAAACTTCGGAACACTTAAGAAAAAACCAGTCAAGTCTAATAAAGCGTAACTCTTTAAGCGATGAAAGTGATTAGTGAAAAGTAAATTAAAGCTAAATCACTTTTTACTTTTCACTAATCACATATGGCTAATGATTAGTTAGCGTTATTAAACACTTCCTGCAAATCTTGTTGCAGCTGTTCTAAACCAGCGGCAACATCGAAGTCAGGGTTGTTGTTAAGCTGTTCATCGAATGCAGCTAAGGCATCGCGAGCAACGAGTTCATTTGGATACCCTTCTTCATGATTTGGATTGTCTGG